>CACXNN010000131.1 GCA_902768995.1 uncultured Eubacteriales bacterium
ACCCGGTGTGCCGCTCGCAACCAAACCGCACTGTTTTTATGTTCATATTATCCATTGTGTGGCAATAGATCCATACAGTGCCGATTTGGTTGTGGAGGAAGGATCCTTATCCTCGATACAGACTTGCCTGCCGATACTGTTCGCATATGAGCAGCATGGCATATAGAAGAGATGAAAAAACAGGAGGCGGTTCAAAGCCTCTTGATTTGTCTTGCTTCGTAGTATTCTACCGTGTGCTGGCGCGGAAGATGGGGGTCGTCTTGTAGTATAGGAACACGTGGGGCCGATTGGGGTTGTTGATGCGGGAAAACAGCGTGATCGCAGCGCCGCGGCCGATGTCGGTGCTGGGGATGGCGGCGGTGGTCAAAGCGGGCTCCACCACGGCGGATTCCGGGGACCCGTCGAAGCCGGTGACCATGACGTCGCCGGGAATGGACAGCCCCTTCCGCTTCAGGGCGGTCATGAGATGGATGGCCAGATAGTCGTTGGCGCAGACGAAGGCGTCCGGGATGCGGGGCATCCGATCGAGCTGAGAGAGGAGCCAATCGGTATCGCCGTATTGATCGCCGTCCTCCGCCAGGATCGAGCAGTCGTCCGAAAGCGTCAGCCCGGCTTCCTCCAATGCCGTGCGGCAGCCCAGCCAGCGCATATAGAAGCTGCTGCAATGCTTCCTGTCGCCCACGAAGCCGATCTCTTTGGCCCCGGCGGCGATGAGCCGCTCCGTCAGGGCGGCAGAGGCGGCGACGTTTTCCATGGAGATGCAATCACAGTTCAGAAGGGACCCCACCAGGCGGGCGTGTCCGTCCACAAAGACGCAGGGAATGCCCAGGGAGCAAATCATGGCCTGATACTCCCTGTCGAAGAGCTCTATGCCCAGAAAACCGACGGTTTCCTCCAGAAGTAGATGGGGGGGAAGCCGTTTTTCCGCGATCTCCCGGGGGGAGATCTCGTAAATCTTCAGATTGTAGCCGGAGCGGCTGACCTGATCGGTGAAGCTGGTGAGAAAGTAGGCACCGAAACTGTGGCTCAACAGCTTAGGCTGGGTCAGCAGGGCAATGTTGACGCGCCCGTCCCGGGCAGGGGAGGGATCTTCCTCCGAGAACATGCCGTAGCCCAGCGCCTGGGCCTTCTGCATGACCAGCTTCCGGGTGCTCTCCGGCACGGCGCCCCGGTTGTTGAAAACTTTAGAAACGGTGTTGCGGCTCAAACCGCAGGCGTCGGCAATGTCCTGAATGGTGACTCGTTTGAGCGCCATGAACGGCTCTCCTTTCTCTGGGCTGTATGCAGTATTTACTATAGCATGCGGGCCATGAAAAATCAAGATGTGTCATAGCAAAAATGGTTACATAATGTAAAAATAAATTCACATTTTTGTTGACAGTATGTAACAGTTTGCGTATAATGCGAAATAGATGGAGTAGGCTCATTTTTACTTCATTCGTATTTTGTAAACCACATACAGAAAGGAACCAGAAGGAGGAAACGGTAGGATGTCTGAAGTCGTTTTGAAGGGACTGAAAAAGGTCTACGACAACAAAGTTACTGCAGTACATGATGTGAACCTGGAGATCAAGGACAAGGAATTCATCGTTCTGGTAGGGCCTTCCGGCTGCGGCAAGTCCACCACGCTCAGAATGGTGGCGGGCCTCGAGGAAATCTCTGACGGCGAGCTGTACATCGACGGCAAGCTGGTCAACGACGTCCCCCCCAAAGACAGGGATATCGCCATGGTATTCCAAAACTACGCTCTGTATCCCCACAAGACCGTGTATGACAATCTGGCCTTCGCTCTGAAGCTCCGCAAGGAGCCCAAGGACGTCATCGACAAGAAGGTTCGTGAAGTGGCGGAGATCCTGGACATCACCCAGTACCTCAAGCGCAAGCCCAAGGCTCTTTCCGGCGGCCAGCGTCAGCGTGTGGCCATCGGCCGCGCCATGGTCCGTGACCCCAAAGTGTTCCTTATGGACGAGCCTCTTTCCAACCTGGACGCCAAGCTCCGCAACCAGATGCGCGCCGAGATCATCAAGCTCCGTTCCCGCATCAACACCACCTTCATGTACGTGACCCACGACCAGACCGAGGCCATGACCTTGGGCGATCGCATCGTCATCATGAAGGACGGCTACGTGAACCAGATCGGCACCCCCCAGGAAGTGTTCAACAAGCCCGTGAACCTGTTCGTGGCCGGCTTCATCGGCATGCCCGTCATGAACTTCTTCGATCACTGCCAGGTCCTGCTGGAGAACGGCAAGTACTACGCCCAGATCCGCGGGGTCAAGTTCCTTCTGGATGACTTCCAGCAGAAGGCTCTTGCGCAGAACAACGTCCAGCCCTGCGAGATCGTGGCCGGCATCCGGCCCCAGCACGTGACCGTGGGCGAGGGCGAGCTCACCGCCAAGATCGAGGTCAGCGAGATGATGGGCAGCGAGTACAACATCCATGCCCGCAGCGGCGACGACGAAGTGGTCATGCTGATCCCCACCGTGGACCTCACCGCCGACGTGTCCATGGGCAAGACCATCAACTTCACCACCCGTCCCTCCCTAATCCAGCTCTTCGATCGCGAGAGCGGCAACAACCTCATTTGGTACGACGCCGAGTCCGCCGCCAAGGACGCTCCCGTCTGCAAGCGGTATGATTTCTAAGGAGGCATCCATGGAAACAAAAGCTGCCAAGCCGGCTGCCCCGGCCAAGGTGCGGGCGCCGAAGAAGAGGATGACCAAGGAGAAGCGGATCCGCTACTTCAAGGACAACTCTCCCTATCTGCTCATGATCCTGCCCGCGGTCATCGTGGTGTTCCTGTTCAACTATCTGCCCATCTACGGCGTCTTGATCGCCTTCCAGGACTTTATGCCCGGCGACAAGATCCTGTCCGATTCCACCATCTGGGTGGGCTTCGAGAACTTCGAGCGGTTCTTCTCCGATCCTCAGTTCTGGCCCCTGATGAAGTTCGTCATCGGCTTCCCACTGCCCATCATCGTTTCCCTCATGCTCAACGCCATGAAGGGAAGGAAGACCGCGAAGGTCCTGCAGACCATCTTCAATGGACCCCACTTCATCTCCCTGGTGGTCTTGGTCGGTATGCTGACCCTGTTCTTCGGCCGCTACGGCCTCGTCAACAACATCGCGGCCCATTTCGGCGGCGAGCGGTACTCCTACTTCCTGGAGAGCAGCGCCTTTAGGCCCATGTACATCCTGTCCAGCAACTGGCAGGACTTCGGCTGGAGCGCCATCATCTACATCGCGGCCCTCTCCAACGTGGACCCGCAGCAGCATGAGGCAGCCATCCTGGACGGCGCCACCCGGTTCCAGCGGGTCATCCACGTGGACCTGCCCGCCATCATGCCCATGGTCTCCGTCATGCTCATCATGTCCATCGGCGGCCTCATGGGCGTCGGCTACGAGAAGGCCCTGCTGATGCAGACCGACGGCAACCTGGCGGTTTCCGAGCTGATCTCCACCTACGTGTACAAGCGCGGTTTGACCGGCGTACCCGATCAGGCCTACGCCACGGCTATCGGCCTGTTCAATTCCATCATCAACGTGGTGCTGCTGATCATCGCCAACACCACCAGCAAGAAGTTCTCCGAGAACTCGCTGTGGTAAGGAGGGGAGCATAATGGAAAAGAAGCAACAAGTGCAGAAAATGGCTCTGCGGGATACCACGGGCGATAAGATCTTCTATACGATCAACGCCATCTTCCTGGGCATCCTCGCCCTGATCGTGCTCTACCCGCTGTACTTCATCGTCATCGCCGCCATCTCCGATCCGGACGCGGTGCTGGCCGGCGACGTGGTGCTCTACCCGGTGCGCATCACCATGGAGGGCTTCGCCAAGATCATGGAGCGCAAGGACGTGTGGCTGGGCTACCGCAACACCATCTTCTACACGATCCTCACCGTGATCCTGTCCATCATCGTCACCGTGCCCGCCGGCTGGGCCCTGAGCCGCAAGACGCTGCCGGGCCAGAAGGCGTTCATGATCTACTTCATCATCCCCATGTTCTTCGGCGGCGGCCTCATCCCGTTCTATAACGTCATGAGCAGCCTGAAGCTGGTGAACACCATCTGGGCCATCGTGCTGCCTGCGATCCTGTCGGTCTGGAACCTGTTCATGACCAAGACCTTCTTCCAGTCCAGCATCCCGGACACCCTGATCGAGGCGGCCACCATCGACGGCGCGGGCTCCTTCCGCATCTTCGGCGAAGTGGTGCTGCCGCTCTCGAAAGCCATCATCGCGGTCATGGCCCTCTACTATGCGGTGGGTCAGTGGAACAGCTACTTCAACGCCATGATCTTCCTGCAGAACGAGAACCTCTACCCCCTGCAGCTGGTCCTGAAGGAGATCCTCATCGCCTCCGAGAGCACCGTGGGCGGCAGCGGCGAAACCATCCTGCAGCAGTATCGGCTGGCCAACCAGCTCAAGTACGTGTCCGTTATCGTTTCCAGCGTGCCCGTGCTGATGCTGTACCCCTTCGTTCAGAAGTACTTTGCTCAGGGCGTCATGATCGGCTCCCTGAAGGGTTGATAACAATAACAAGCATATCAGGAGGAAAGCAAACATGAAGAAACTGTTGGTTTTGATCCTTGCGGCCCTGATGATCCTCACGGCTGCAGCCTGCGGCGGCGGCGACAAGAAGGCCGCGGCCAAGCAGGAGAGCGCCGGCGTGGACAAGCTGGTGGAGGAATACGGCTTCCAGTGGCAGGATACCAAGGCTCCCATCCTCAACGAGAAGGGCGCCAAGGAGCTGTCCTTCAGCATCTACTCTTCCAAGAACGCGTCCGCCCTGGACTACAACGACATGAAGATCATGCAGGACCTGTACGCCAGCACCAACGTGTTCGTGTCCTGGGAGAACGTGTCCGAGTCCGTGTATTCCCAGCAGAAGAACCTGATCTTCGGCAACGCTGACAATCGGCCCGACGCCATCTACCATGCAGGCATGGGCGCCGGCGAGATCATCAAGTACGCCAAGCGCAAGGTGCTGCTGCCCATCAGCGACTATCTGGAGTACATGCCCAACTTCTCCAAGATCCTGGAGGAGCGCCCCGACATCAAGAACCAGCTCATCAACGTGGAGGACGGCAAGATCTACTCCCTGCCCCGCATCGAGGAGATGGGCCTGCTGCAGAACCCCAACATCCTGTTCCTGAACAAGAACTGGGCCAGCTATGCTCCGCTACTTCCGCGACAACGACATGAACGGCAACGGCAAGACCGACGACGAGCGCCCCCTGAGCTTCGTGTACAACAACTGGCAGGGCAATCAGTGCGACCTGTACGGCATGTTCGGCCTCAACGACAACCTGGAGCACCGGGTCATCGTGGACGGCAAGGTCACCTACACCGTGCTGGACGAGCGCTTCAAGGAGGCCACCAACTTCCTGGCCAACTGGGTCAGCGAGAACCTGATCGACAAGGTATCCTTCGAGCTCTCCCAGGATAACTTCCTGGCCAACGGCAAGGGGAGAGCGAGACCGTCGTCTCCAATCCCGAGAACTACATCGTCTGCAACCCCATCATCGGGCCTCACGGCGATCAGACCCTGTGCATCTCCAACAACCCCGAGGTGGGCGCGGGCGAAGTCATCATCTTCGCCGACTGCCCCAACGTGGAAGTGCTGCTGGCCTACTTCGATCGGTACTATGATCCCCTGATCTCCGCGCAGATCAACTACGGCCCCATCGGCATCGTCTATGAGGAGCAGCTGGATGAGAAGGGCATGCTGGTGCAGAAGCCCCTGCCCGAAGGCGTCACCTCCGACGAGCTGCGGCTCCAGAACGCCCCGCTGGGCATCATCTACCTGAGCGACTACGCCTGGAACAACGTGGTCAACATGGAGCCCCGCGCCAAGCTCCGTCTGGAGCGGCTCACCGCCCATGCCACCCCCTTCATGCCCGCCAACGTGAAGCCCTGCTATTCCAACCTGCAGTTCACCCTGGACGAGCTGAACACCCTGGCCAACTATGAGACCAACCTGAACGACTACATCCGTACCAACCTGATCAAGTGGCTCATGGGCGGCGGCGTCAGCGATGCCCAGTGGGAGACCTTCCAGAAGGATCTCAACGGCAAGTGCAACATCACCGGCATCCAGAAGGTCTATCAGGACGCCTATGATCGTTACATCGGCAAATAAAGAATAGAGAGGATATGTTCATGAAGAAAGCGTTTGCAATTCTGCTGTCCCTCCTGATGCTCCTGTCCCTGGCGGCCTGCGGCGGCAAGGACGCGGCGCCCGCGGCTTCCGGCGAGAACCAGAAGCCCTCCATCCAGGGCGTTCAGGACGCGTCTGTGGAAGCGGGTCAGAGCTTCGACGCGCTGGCCGGCGTTACCGCCGCAGACCCCGAGGACGGGGATATCACCGGGATGATCACCGTGGAATCCACTCCCTCCCTGGACTTCAAGGGCGGCAAAGCCACCCCGGAGAACGCCGGTTCCTATGAGCTGGTCTACTCCGTCACCGACAAGGCCGGCGCCACGGCGGAAGCCTATGCCACGCTGACCGTCACCAAGAAGACCGGTGAAGCCACCCTGCTCAAGCAGTTCGACTTCTCCACCGCCGACACCGCCAACGCCCACGGCTGGGAAGCCGTCGTGGACGGCGCTGACGCCGCCGGCGCGCTCAAGGACGGCGCGTTCGTCGTCGACATCGTCAACCCCGGCGAGGGCGACGGCGCCATCCGCTTCGTCAAGAACCTGGACGTGAAGGCCGGCGCGGACTATAAGATCAAGATCTGGGCCAAGTCCACCGCCCCCACCTTCGCTCACTTCATCCCCAAAGACGGCTCCACCGATGAGTGGAAGACCTTCGGCGGCGAGGTGTGGAACTTCCGGCTGGATGAGACCATGAAGTGCGTCGAATCCAACTTCACCGCCCCCGAGGACGGCGTCGCGGAGCTTCGCCTCCACCTGGGCAAGATCACCCCCAACCCCGACAACGCTGCCGACACCACCCCCGAGAACTTCTCTGTGATCATCGACAAGGTGGAGATCTACGAGAGCGTCGGTGCGGAAGTGCTGGAGCCCCTGTACACCGCCGAGTTCGCGGGCAGCGGCGCTGCTGCCGCGGCCGGTGACGGCGCTGCGGCCAGCGTGGCCTATGAGGACGGCGCAGCCGTGTTCTCCATCGACGCGTACCCCGGCGAGGGCGGCGGCGTCTGGAGCATCCGGGCCGTTCTGGAGCTCCCCGGCATCACCATCGAGCAGGGCGAGAAGTACAACTACAGCTTCACCGTCGTTTCCGAGAACAATCAGGGCGGCGAGGCGCTGGTGGAGAGCGACACTCAGGAATGGGCTGCCCGCGCCAACTTCAACGGCATCGGCCTCGAAGCCGGCCAGGAAGTGACCGTCAGCAAGACCTTCACGGCGGAAGCCAACATCAGCGACCCCGTGCTGCGCATGCAGATCGGCAACCCCTCCGAGGACGTGACCGCCAACAAGATCACCGTCAAGAACTTCGTGTTCAACAAGGTGGGCGGCGACAAGGAGACCAAGAAGACCATCGAGGACTTCGCTCCCTTCGGTATGCGCGCTGCGGAGAACGTAGACAAGGAGAAGTATCCCTGGGAGACCTTCAACGGCACCGATGAGGACAACGAGCGCGGCGTGGGCACCATCTGGACCAGCGACGGCAGCCTCTTCTACCGCATCGACGACGGCGGCACCGTGGATTGGCACAACAAGCTGATCTGCCCCATCACCCTGCCCGCCGACAGCTACTTCACCGTGGAGATCAAGGCCAAGGCCGACAAGCCCGTTTCCTGTGGCTTCTTCCTGAATCCTCAGGGCAGCTGGGATCCCCGCGTGTCCGAGGGTATGGACTTCACCACCGAGGAGAAGACCTTCACCTTCGAGACCAAGGACATCTTCATCACCGACATGCCCTGTGAGCTTCTGTTCCAGTTCGGTTCCGAAGCCACCGCGGCCCTGAACGGCGTGACCATCGAGTTCACCAGCGTCGCCATCTATCAGATGCCCGTGCTCTGATATACGCAGAACGAAAAGAGGGGGATGAGTAAAATCACCCCCCTCTGCCATACAAGCCCCCAGATTCGAAAAACTAATGGATGGGAGAATGATCCAATGCTGAACAAAAGACTTGTGCGAGTCCTCAGCTGGGTGCTGGTCCTTGCCTTCGCCTTCGCCATGGTGCCTGCGGCCTATGCGGCCGGCTCCCTCACTCTTTCAGAGGGAAGCGTCAAGCTGATGGATAACTGCTCGGTGACCTTTGACGGCGGCAAGCTGACCGTCACCGACACGGATGACAACAACGACGTTTGGAGCTCCAAGCTCCTGCTTGACGCCGGTTTGGAGCTGACGAAGGGCGAACAGTACAAGGTGAGCTTCGCTCTGGCCGGGGAAAACGGCGTGGGCGAGTTCTTCCTCTGCAAGAGCGAAAACGTGGACGACCGCTATGACGAGACCTTTGCCTCGGAGGCGGGCGATCGAGCCATTACCTTCACCGCGGCCGCCAGCAAAGTATATTTCGGCCTGCAGGTCGGGAATCTTGGCAAAGGCAACTCCGTCACGATCACGGTATCTGACCTGGTGAAACTGTCCGAGTCCGAGTGCCCTGAGCTGCTTCGTGCGGAAAACTGCAGCGTTTCCGTTCAAAACGGCGTCATTTCCGCCACGGACACCGGCGATAACAACGACGTGTGGAATTCCAAGGTCCTCTATGCTCCGGGCATCGCCCTGGAGGCGGGCATGACTTATACCCTGAGCCTTGATCTTTCCGGCGACAACGGCGTGGGCGAGTTCTTCGTGTGCAAGTCCCCGGACCTGAACGACCGCTATGACGCCACCTTTGTGAACGTCGCAGGTTCCAGGACCGTCACCTTCACGGCTACCGGCGATACGCTCTATATCGGCATGCAGTTCGGGAACCTGGGCAAGGGCAACTCCGTCACCGCCGCCATCGGCGAGGTGAAGGAGGCAGCTGCGGCCCCGGCGCAACAGGTTCAGGATAACGGCGCAGACGCAGACCAGGTTCAGGATAACGGCGCAGACGCAGACG
>CACXNN010000132.1 GCA_902768995.1 uncultured Eubacteriales bacterium
AGGTCGCCCGCCGCCCGGGCTTCCTGCCCCTTTCCCAAAGCGGGGAGATCAACGCCCTGGTGAAGGCGAACATGCTGCTCCTCTGCGGCGAGGACCAGATCCGGGAGGACCTGCTCTCTGGCGCCTCCGGGGACGTGGGCGACATCGGCGCCCTGCTCCCCACCGTCCAGTTCGGCTTCACCGGCGTCTCGGGCCGGTTCCACGGGGACGACTTCGCCGTCACGGACGAGGAGAACGCCTGCCTCTGCCCGCCCAAGATCCTGGCGGGCACGGTCCTGGACCTGTTCGAGCGTCCCATCTCCGGCCGCCCGGGCTTCGCCGAACGCAAGGCCCGCTACCTGAAAACCTGGCTGGGGGAATAAAGAGCTTACGAACAAAGCCGCCGGATGTCCGGCGGCTTTTGCTATGGGTGAGATCAAATCAGCCCACGACCTTCTTCAGCACGGCGATGTGGACCTGGGTGAGGAAGTCCAGATGCTCCGTCCGGATTGCGGTGCTGGCCATGGGGTAGGGGGTCGCCTGAGAGGCCTTGATGTAGTTGTCGGTGAAGCGGATGCTCTTGAGGCAGGTCAGCAGATCCTCGAACACCTCGGGATACCGGTCCACGGGGGCCATGATGCCGCCCAGATCGAAGGCCGTGTAGAAGTAGTAGCTGCCGGCGGAGTGGGTTATATCCAGGTTCACCAGGGCGGTGGTCATGGACAGGAAGCATTCGTCGCCGAACTCGGAATCGCAGTGGACCAGGCAGGCCGACTCCACCGCGTCGTTGAAGTTCTTGGTGTAGTAGCCGTTGTAGTAGATGCCGCCCAGGATGTCGATGTTATACAGGTCGTCGAAGTACTTTCGACCCTCGTAGTAGGCCTGATACTGACCGCAGTAGTTCCAGCTGTTCACCACGCCGATCACGTCGTTGGAGGAGAGCACGGGACCGTTGCCGATGACCTCGTTGACCTGGGCCCAGACGCTGCGGGCGGTGGCGGATCGATGCAGCGGCGCCATGTAGTTGTACCAGAACAGCTGGGTGCTCTTGTTGTTGGGGTCGTAGAGCTTGATGCCCCAGGCGGCGTATTCTCCGATGACCTCGAACTTCCAGCCCTTGGGCATCTTCATGGAGAAGTAACCGGCGTTATAGTCCACCAACTCCAGCTTGGTGGATTGGGCCTTCGGCTTCTCCGAGGTGCCCAGGAGCTTCACGGACCCGCCGTCAGCCACAGTCACGGTGGCCAGGGTCCCTCCCTTGGTGCTCCAGCCGTTCGCGGTGTAGTAGTAATAGGTGACCTTGTCGTTAATGAGGGTGGCCAGCTGGACCTTGTATTTGCCCGCAGGCAGCAGCAGGCTCACCGTGCCGTTGGGGTCGGGGGTGTGGATGGTCATGTTCTTGTTCTCGTCGAAGAAGAAAGCCTGGGCGATGGCGGCGGCGATCTTCTCGTCGGTCTCAAAGGTGATCCGGCCGTAGCCCTTCTTGGTGGCGGCAAGATAGCTCTCGTTCAGGTTCTCGTTGAGCCCGGCCTCCTTGAAAGCCTTGTTGAGGGCAGGCCCATACTCCTGCAGCATGCCGTTGATCTTCAGGGAGAAGAGCAGGGCCCCGTGGAGGTCCTCATAGTTGGAGAGGGGGTTGATGATCTCGATGGAGGTGAGCCACATGGCGATCTGCTGCTCGTAGCTCATGCCCGCCTGATCCATCAGGTAGGCGATATGGCCTACCAGGGAGTTGTTGTAGTGGACGCCGCCGTAGTCGTTGAGATCGAAGTTGGGGTTCAGCACCGGGGGGCGGTAGTACACGTCGCCCACGTAGGCGGGCTGCTGGCGCTCGTTGGGGTCGCCCAAGTTGCGGATGTGCTGGCCGCTGCGCTCCTCATGGAGCCAAGTTCGATCGCTGGTGTAGTTGAGGCTCATCTCCGCCAGGTTCCCCATGATGTCGCTGTAGGCCTCGTTGATGGCGCCGGTCTCGTTCTGGTAGTAGATGCCCTGCATGGAGTGGCGGGTGATGCCGTGGGTGTACTCGTGGCCGCACACGTCCACGCAGTCGCTGGAGTGGTTGGCGTCGGACACGGCGAAGCAGGCCCAGCCGTGGTTGATGCCGTAGTAGCAGCAGTTGTCGATGGGAGTGCCGTCCTCCTCACAGTAGCCCACAGTGACCAGGATGGGGGTGCCGAAGCCGTCCACCGAGCGAATGCCGTGATCCAGGTAGAAGTCGTATAGGATGATGTAGTTTGCGTAGGCCAGCAGATTGTTGTCAGACCAGCCGTCCGGCGTGCTGCCGGTCACGAATTTGACGGTATAATAGTCGAAGTTGAAGTCGTAGTATTGGGCCACGGCGATCTTGCGGCTGGGGTCCATCAGGTAGTACTTGTTGTCCCGGGGGTTGAAGCACACGGGTACGCTGAGCTCCCGGGTGGTGCCGTCGTTGAGCTGGACGGTCTTGTTCAGGGTCTGCACCCGCATGCCCTCGAAGTAGTAGCTGTTGTCCACGGCGTCGCCGCCGGGCGTGGCGAAGGAGGTGGTGGGCATGATGGTGAGGTAGCTGCCGTCGATGGCCACCAGATGCTCGTAGTAGGGGATGTCGAAGCCCGGGTAGGCGTCCGGATTGTTGGTGTAGACCAGGTAGCAGTTCACCACGATGTTGTTATAGGGCACGGCCATGAGCACCGTCTGTTCCGGGTAATAGGTCAGGTTGAATTTGGCGAAGCGCTTCTTTACGATCTCCACCGCTTGTTCCGCGGTGATCTTGGGCTCCTGGGAGGCAGTGCCCACGTTGGGCACGAAGGAGCAGGACAGGCCTGCCGTGTATCCCTCCGGGTCCACCACGATCCGCAATGTGGCGTAGCGCAGGGTGACGCCGCCGTAGCGCTGCTGGTAGGTATAGAAGGTGTAGCCCGTGTTGTTAGTCTCCCGGTAGACACAGAAGAAATTGCTGCCCTTGCTGAGGCCCAGCAGGGCGGCCAGGCCTTGGATGGACTTGACACCGTCCTCCATGTCCTTTACCTTGCCCTCGTAGAACTTGCCCACCAGGGTGGAGAGATACCCTTCGTTGGTGTAGCAGTCGATGACCTGGGAGCCGGGGTTCATGGCCTGGATGTCCTCGATGGTCAACTGCCGGGGCATGTCGACACTAGGTGCGCCCAGGACGCCGCTGCCGCCGGAGCCCATCTGGGCTTCGGACCGGGCGGGCGCCTCCTCGGGGGCGTATACCAAGTCGGACTCCTCCAGCAGGGAGTCGGTATCAGTGGATACGGGGAGTTCCCCGGTCATGACGGACCAGTTCACAGCCGGATCCTGGGGCTCGTCCTCGGGCTCGTAATCTACGGAGTAGCTTGTGCCCTCATCGTAGGTGGTCCTGTTCCCATCGTCGTCACCCTCCTCAGCCCGGACGGGCAGGGGAGAGAGGGGCAGCAGCAGGGCGAGGACCAGCAGCAGGGCGAGGATGCGCAAAAGGCGATGCTTCATAGGGGGCGGCTCCTTTCCTGAACGTGAGGATATTTTCCTACAATATTACTATAATACGGGGATCGGCCTAAAACAAGGTCTTTTCCCTTCGCTTGTCAGAAAAAGCAGGATATGGTATACTGTTTTCAACAGTTTGCAGGAGGCA
>CACXNN010000133.1 GCA_902768995.1 uncultured Eubacteriales bacterium
AGCCCATCGCCCTCATCGGCGGCGGCACCACCATGATCGGCGACCCCTCGGGCCGCACCGACATGCGCAAGATGCTGACCCGGGAGGACATCGACCACAACGCCGCCTGCTTCAAGCGGCAGATGGAGCGGTTCATCGAGTTCGGCGAGGGCAAGGCCATGATGGTCAACAACGCCGACTGGCTGCTGAACCTGAACTACGTGGAGCTCCTTCGGGAGGTGGGCGCCTGCTTCTCCGTGAACAACATGCTCCGGGCCGAGTGCTACAAGCAGCGCATGGAGAAGGGGCTCTCCTTCCTGGAGTTCAACTACATGATCATGCAGATCTACTACCTGTTCCAGCACTACGGCTGCAACATGCAGTTCGGCGGCGACGACCAGTGGTCCAACATGCTGGGCGGCACCGAGCTCATCCGCAAGAAGCTGGGCAAGGACGCCCACGCCATGACCATCACCCTCCTGACCGACTCCCAGGGCAAGAAGATGGGCAAGACCGCCGGCAACGCCGTGTGGCTGGACCCCAACAAGACCAGCCCCTTCGAGTTCTACCAGTACTGGCGGAACGTGGACGACGCGGACGTGATGAAGTGCATCCGGATGCTGACCTTCCTGCCGCTCGAGACCATCCGGGAGATGGACCAGTGGCCCGACAGCCGGATCAACGAGAAGAAGGAGGTGCTGGCCTTCGAGCTCACCAGCCTGGTCCATGGGCAGGAGGAGGCCGAGAAGGCCCAGTCCGCCGCCAGGGCCCTGTTCTCCGGGGAGGGGGACGACGCCAGCATGCCCACCACCTGTCTCTGCTGCGAGCAGGTGCCCGAGGAGGGCATCAACATCATCGACCTCATGGTCTGCTGCGGCCTCGTAAAGAGCCGGGGCGAGGCTCGTCGGCTCATCGAGCAGGGGGGCGTCCGGGTGAACGGGGAGAAGATCACCTCCACCTACGCCACCGTGTCCCGGGAGCAGCTCTGCGCCGGGGCCAAGATCAAGAAGGGCAAGAAGGAGTTCCACAAGGCCCTGCTGCAGATGTGAGGAAAACCCAACCGCACGAAAAAGGGATCGCGGCATAGCCGCGATCCCTTTGTCTTTCCTTGCCGCAAATGGTCTGCCGCCTTTTTCGACAACCTGAGGTCTGTTACAGCTGGGGGCCGGCGGGCACCAGAGCCTTGCCCGCTTCGTTGGTCTCGTACTTCTTGAAGTTCTTGATGAACCGGCCGGCCAGATCCTTGGCCTTCTCCTCCCAGATGGCAGGATCGGCGTAGGTGTCGCGGGGGTCCAGGATCTTCGGGTCCACGCCGGGCAGGGCCGTGGGCACCTCCAGGTTGAAGTAGGGGATCATCTTGGTGGGCGCGGTCAGGATGTCGCCGTTCAGGATGGCGTCGATGATGCCGCGGGTGTCCTTGATGGAGATGCGCTTGCCGGAGCCGTTCCACCCGGTGTTCACCAGGTACGCTTTGGCGCCGCACTTCTCCATGCGCTTCACCAGCTCCTCACCGTACTTGGTGGGATGGAGCTCCAGGAACGCCTGGCCGAAGCAGGCGGAGAAGGTGGGGGTGGGCTCGGTGATGCCGCGCTCGGTGCCAGCGAGCTTCGCCGTGAAGCCGGAGAGGAAGTAGTACTTGGTCTGGTCCGGCGTCAGCACGGACACGGGGGGCAGCACGCCGAAGGCGTCGGCGGACAGGAAGATCACGTTCTTCGCGTCGGGGCCGGCGGAGATGGGGCGCACCTTCTTGACGATGTTCTCGATGTGCTCGATGGGGTAGGAGACACGGGTGTTCTCGGTGACAGACTTGTCGGCAAAGTCGATCTTGCCGTTCTCGTCCAACGTCACGTTCTCCAGGAGGGCGTTCCGGCGGATGGCGTTGTAGATGTCGGGCTCGGAGTCCTTATCGAGGTTGATGACCTTGGCGTAGCAGCCGCCCTCGAAGTTGAACACGCCGTTGTCGTCCCAGCCGTGCTCGTCGTCGCCGATGTTGATGACCTTGGCGTAGCAGCCGCCCTCGAAGTTGAACACGCCGTTGTCGTCCCAGCCGTGCTCGTCGTCGCCGATGAGGAGCCGCTTCGGGTCGGTGGAAAGGGTGGTCTTGCCGGTGCCGGAGAGGCCGAAGAAGATGGCGGTGTTCTCGCCCTGCATGTCGGTGTTGGCGGAGCAGTGCATGGACGCGATGCCCTGCAGCGGCAGGTAGTAGTTCATCATGGAGAACATGCCCTTCTTCATCTCGCCGCCGTACCAGGTGTTGAGGATGACCTGCTCCCGGCTGGTGATGTTGAAGACGTACCAGGTGTTGAGGATGACCTGCTCCCGGCTGGTGATGTTGAAGACTACGGCGGTCTCGGAGTTGAGGCCCAGCTCCTTGAAGTTCTCCACCTTGGCCAGGGACGCCGTGTACACCACGAAGTTGGGCTCGAAGGTTTCTTCCTCCTCCTTGGTGGGCTGGATGAACATATTCCGCACGAAGTGGGCCTGCCAGGCCACCTCCATGAAGAAGCGGACGGACATGCGGGTGTCGGGGTTGGCGCCACAGAAGGCGTCCACCACGTACAGCTTCTTATTGGAGAGCTCCTCCTGAGCCAGCTTCTTCACGGCGGCCCAGGTCTCTTCCGAGGCGGGGTGGTTGTCGTTCTTGTAGCCCTCGGTGGTCCACCAGACGGTGTCCTTGGAGTTCTCGTCCATGACGATGAACTTATCCTTGGGGGAGCGGCCGGTGTACACGCCGGTCATCACGTTGACGGCGTCCAGTTCGGACAGCTGTCCCTTCTCATACCCCGTCAGGGTGGGGTCCATCTCGTCCTTGAACAGCAGCTCATAGGAGGGGTTGTACACGATCTCCTTGGTGCCGGTGATGCCGTAGCGGGTCAAGTCCAGCTTCTTCATTTTCAGCAAACCTCTTTCTTTATATAGTAGTTCATGGGAAACTCGCGAACGGTCAAAAGACCATTCCAATACAGTTTATTTATATCATTTCAGGCCCCGAATGTCAAAGGTTTTTCAAGACGCAGGGGATGCAGTATTTCCTGCATATAGTGCATACAGTATGCATAATTGACTTACAAAGTAAGGCATTTCGTGAAAACTATTTTATAAAAATGCATTGACAAAGAATAAACATGCGTGTATACTACGTGCAACACCAAAACGGAGGAAACAAATCATGAAAAAAGCGATCATCATCATATTGGCGGCGGTGCTGCTCCTCAGCGTCGTAGGCTGCAAGAAGGAAGCCAAGAAGACCACCCTGACCGTGGCCATCTCTCCGGACTTCGCGCCCATGGAGTTCGTGGACACCAGCAAGACCGGCCAGGACCAGTACGTGGGCTTTGACATCACCCTGGCCAACTACCTTGCCCAGGAGCTGGGCCTCACCCTGGAGCTGAAGGCCATGAGCTTCGACGCTTGCCAGACGGCGGTCCAGCTGGGGTCCGTGGATATGTCCATCTCCGGCTTCTCCTGGACGGCGGAGCGTGAGGAGAACTACCTGCTCAGCGACTACTACATCGCCGGTGAGAACGAGACCCAGCAGTCCGTCATCACCGTGAAGGCCAAGGAGGGCACCATGACCGCGGCGGAGAGCTTCTCCGGTTTGAAGGTGGGCGCCCAGGCCGCGTCCCTGCAGGAGAAGCTGGTCCAGGAGGCGCTGATCCCCGCCGGGGCGGAGATGGTCACCTATAAGAGCATCGACGACGCCGTGCTGGCCCTGCAGACCGGCAAGATCGACGCCCTGGCCGTGGCCCACGGCAACGGCGAGGCCATCATCAGCAACAACCCCGACATCGCCTTCACGGGCTACGACTTCGAGGTGGACCCCAAGTATGAGAACAACGTGATCCTGCTGAACAAGAACAGCACGGACCTCCTCAAGAAGGTGAACGAGGCCCTCGCCAAGGCTCTGGCGGCCAACCTCTACGACGGCTGGTACAACGACGCCAAGGCGCTGGCGGGCATCTCCACCGCGGCCGAGGTAAGCTATAACGACGACGGTACCGCACCTTCAAATTAAGGAATGATTGGAAGCCGGCGCCCCTTTTCTTGAAAGAAAAGGGGCCCAAAAGAACTTTGACTGGGACATATGGCTTTCGCCATCATACCCATTATCCCATTTAAGTTTCTCTTTTTCCGCCGCTTTTTCTCTTTTCCGAAAGAGAAAAAGCGGCAAAATCAAGCCAAAAGCATACGTAAAAAACCATGACATTCACCACCATCTTCCAAAACATCATCAAGATCCTGGTCAAGTACTGGGACGTGTTCCTCATCAAGGGCGTCAGCGTCACGTTGGCCCTGTCCGTCATCACGGTCTTCTTCGGCGCCATCCTGGGCGCGCTGCTGGCCCTGATGAAGATGTCCCGGGTCAAGGTCCTGCGCTTCCTGGTCACCGCCTTCGTGGAGGTGATCCGGGGCACGCCCATCCTGCTGCAGCTGTACATCGGCTACTTCATCGTGCCGCTCATGTTCCCGGCCCTGGGCCTCGGCACCTTCGGGAGCCTGTCCGTGGCCCTGGTCATCAACAGCGCGGCCTACGTGTCCGAGGTCATCCGCTCCGGCATCCAGGCCGTGGACCCGGGCCAGACCGAGGCCGCCCGGAGCCTGGGCCTATCGAAGGGCCAGACCATGCGCAAGGTGGTCCTGCCCCAGGCGGTGAAGAACATCCTGCCGGCCCTGGGCAACGAGTTCGTCACCATCATCAAGGAGACGTCCCTCGCTTCCACGTTCTTCGTGGGGGACCTGATGACCGCCTATCTGACCGTGAAGGGCGTCACCTACCTGGCCTTCGAGAGCCTGATCATCGTGGGCGCCATCTATTTCATCCTCACCTTCACCCTGAGCAAGCTGGTGGGCGCATATGAAAGGAGGCTGAAGCAAAGTGACTGACACCGTTTTGATCGAGACCAAAGGCCTCCAAAAGAGCTTCGGCGACAACCATGTATTGAAGGGCGTGGACCTGCAGATCCATCAGGGGGAGGCCCTGGCCATCATCGGCCCCTCCGGCGGCGGCAAGAGCACCTTCCTTCGCTGTTTGAACCTCCTCGAGGAGCCGGACGGCGGCGACGTGATCTTCGAGGGACAGAAGATCAACCAGAAGGGCACCGACGTGGACAAGTACCGGCAGAAGATGGGCATGGTGTTCCAGCACTTCAACGTGTTCCCCCACATGACCGTGAAGGAGAACATCACCCTGGCTCCGGTGCTGCTGAAGAAGAAGACCCCCGCGGAGGCAGACCAGAAGGCGCTGTACCTTCTCGACCGCATCGGGCTCCTCGACAAGAAGGACGAGTACCCCCGCAAGCTCTCCGGCGGGCAGAAGCAGCGGCTGGCCATCGTGCGGGCCCTGGCCATGGAGCCGGACGTGATGCTCTTCGACGAGCCCACCTCCGCCCTGGACCCGGAGATGGTGGGGGAGGTGCTGTCCGTGATCCGCACCCTGGTGAAGGACGGCATGACCACCGTCATCGTCACCCACGAGATGGGGTTCGCCCGGGAGGTCAGCGACCGGATCATCTTCATCTCCGACGGCCAGATCGTGGAGCAGGGCACCCCGTCGGAGCTCCTGGAGCACCCCAAGGAGCAGCGGACCCGCGACTTTTTGAGCAAGGTGCTGTAAAAGGCGTTTTTTGGAGCGATCCATGATCCGTCCGCAAATATACAGTATATTCCCCCCGCGTTCGTTGACAGCGACGCGGGGGGATTGTTATGATTTGGATAGTCCATGTGATTTCTGAAATGTGGAGGCACAAACAGTATGGAATATCCTTTGAACGTACCCGCGCCC
>CACXNN010000134.1 GCA_902768995.1 uncultured Eubacteriales bacterium
CTCAGCTTTCCCGTCAACGGGGTCGAGACGGAGATCCAGGCCAAGGAGGAGCTAAAGCCCGAGGAGCACCCCGAGGGGTCGGCGCTGACGGTGTGGTTCGATCCCTACGAGCCCAAGCGCCTGCACCTTACCCAGGACGACAACGAGATCGGCCGCGGCATGAAGCGCATCGGCTGGTTCTTCATCCTGGGTGCGGTCGTGCTGAGCCTGGTCATCGGCGTCTTCGCATTCCGTAGATAATGAATTAAAACTGTACCTCCGCTTCGGCGGAGTTTTTTATTGGAATCGAAAAGAGATTTTCCGCACACAATAGACACCGACCCACATAGGATGAAAGGAAAGCGTTTCATCGGGAAGGAAGGATCGGTGTCGTCCTGGATCATTCAGACAATGGAATACGACGTGGATTTGGAGCGGATGCTGGACGCCCGGCTTAGGGAGAGCGGCGCGCCTTACGCCTTGTCCGCGGCCATGGGCGGCGTGGGCGTGCGCATGGAGGGGCGGCAGGGGCTGCACGCCCTCGCCAAGGCTTTGAGCGGGGTGCTGGTCCAGGATCTAGCCCCCTTCGAGGTGGCGGCCATGGCGGACGAAACGCCCCTGGAGCTGGAGGACCGGCGGCAGGTCCTGGACCGGGCGGTGGCCGCGGCGCGAAAGCGGGAGGACCTTCATGAGACCGCGGCCCAGCTCACCGCCTACCTCCAGGAGGAGGCGAAGCTGTGCCTGGAAGGGTTCTTGCGGTTTCGGATGCGCTCCACCCTGCTCTTTTGGCGGCTGTGCGTGGAGGACGCCTTCTCGGGGGTGCTGCTGGAGAAGGAATACGGCGAAGCGGCGGACGTACTGCGGCTGCTGCTGAACGCCCGGCCGCCCCGGTGTCCCTCCCTCCGGTTGTGCCTCCACGGGGACGGCCTCTGCTCCCTGACGGACGGGGAGGAGCTTCGGATGGAGTACGTGGACGAAAGCGGCGAGGGGATCATCAGCCTCCTCATCGGCATGGCCCCGGCCCGGCTCTTTGTCTACGACCTCTCCGGCGGCGCCCGCACGGAGCTGGTCCACGCCCTCACCGAGATATTTTCAGGAAGAGTATGCCTGTATACGGGAGAGTTCCCGTAAATCGAACGACCAAAAGGAAAAAGGGGTGAAAATCACCCCTTCTTAACGACCAAACACCGGATGGCGTTCAGCACCGCCAGGACCATGACCCCTACGTCGGCGCCGATGGCCAGCCACATGTTGGCGAGGCCCAGGGCGCTAAGGACCAGGCAGACGGCCTTGACGCCCAGAGCGAACCAGATGTTTTCCTTCACGATCCGGAGGCACTTGCGGGCGATGCCCATGGCCTGGGCGATCTTCAGCGGGTCGTCGTCCATGAGCACCACGTCCGCCGCCTCGATGGCCGCGTCGGAGCCAAGAGCCCCCATGGCGATGCCGATATCCGCCCGGGCCAGGACCGGCGCGTCGTTGATCCCATCGCCCACGAAGGCCAGGCCCTTGCCGTCAGAAAGTAGGGATTCCACTGCCGCCACCTTGTCCTGGGGCAGCAGCTCCGCCTTGAAATCGGTGATCCCCACCTCGTTGGCCACCTGCTCCGCCACGGCCTTGCGGTCGCCGGTGAGCATGACGGTCCGTTTGACGCCCATCCGCTTCAGGGCGGCCATGGCCTCCCGGGCGTGGTCCTTCAGCTGGTCCCGGATGACGATGTGCCCGGCGTATTCGCCGTCCACGGCCACGTGGAGGATGGTCCCCACGTGGTGGCAGGGCACGGACTCCACGCCAAGCCGGTTCATGAGCCGTTCGTTGCCCACGGCCACCGGGTGCCCGTCCACCTTGGCCACGATGCCGTGGCCGCTGATCTCCTCCACGTCCGTGACCCGTGTCCTGTCCAGGGGCTTACCGTAGGCCCGCTGCAGGCTCAGGCTGATGGGATGGGAGGAGGGGCACTCGGCATGGGCCGCCAGCTCCAGGAGCGTCTCCTCCGTGAGAGGGCTGTGATGGACGGCGGTGACCTCGAAATTCCCCTTGGTGATGGTGCCGGTCTTGTCGAAGGCCACGGTGGTGACCCCGGCCAGGGTCTCCAGATAGTTGGAGCCCTTGATGAGGATGCCCCGGCTGCTGGCGCCGCCCAAGCCCGCAAAGAAGCTCAAGGGCACGCTGATGACCACGGCGCAGGGACAGGAGATGACCAGAAAGGTGCAGGCCCTGAGGAGCCAGTCCCGCCAGACGCCGGTCATGTCTGCGCCGGTCAGGAGCAGGAACAGGGGCGGCAGCACGGCGAGAGCCAAAGCTGAATAGCACACGATGGGCGTGTAGACGCGGGCGAACTTGGAGATGAAGGTCTCGGACTTGGACTTCCGGGCGGCGGCGTTCTCCACCAGGTCCAGTATCTTGGACGCGGTGGACTCCTCGAAGGCGGCGGTGGTCCGCACCTTCAGCACGCCGGACAGGTTGATAGAGCCGGAGAGGACCGTGTCGTCCACACTTACGCCGCTGGGCCGGCTCTCGCCGGTGAGGGCGGCGGTGTCCAGGGCGGAGCTCCCCTCCACCACCACGCCGTCGATGGGCACCCGTTCCCCTGGCTGGATCACGATGAGGGAGCCCACGTCCACATCGTCCGGGTCCACCTTCTCCAGGGACCCGTCGTCAGCTTCGATGTTGGCGTAGTCCGGGCGGATGTCCATGAGGGCGCTGATGCTGCGGCGGCTCTTGCCCACGGCCACGCTCTGAAAGAGCTCGCCCACCTGGTAGAGGAGCATGACCGCCACGCCCTCCCCGTATTCGCCCAGGGCGATGGCGCCCAGGGTGGCCACGGTCATGAGGAAGCACTCGTCGAAGACCTTTTTGTTCTTCACGCCCAGGGCCGCCTTGCGCAGGATGTCCCAGCCCACGGTCAGGTACGGCACCAGGAACAGGCAGAACACCGCCCACTTGGGCAAATTGGCCTTCACGATGCCCTCGGAGATGAGGTACACGGGCACGAAGAGCACCGCCGCTATGATGATCCGTATCAGCAGCTTTTTTTGTTTACTGTTCATGTGCTTCTCTTTTTGCGCCGCTTTTTCTTCTTCACGGAAGAGAAAAAGCGGCAAAAACAAAGCTTACAGGTAGATCTCACAATCCGGCTCGGCCTTCTTGCAGTTCGCCAGCACGTCGGCCATGACGGCGGCCTCGTCGGCGCCCTCCTCGAAGGTCACCTTCATCTTCAGGGTCATAAAGCTCACCACCGCGTCCTGTACGCCGGGGGTCGCCTTGGCGGCCTCCTCCATGAGGTTGGCGCAGTTAGCGCAGTCCACGTCGATCTTATAGGTCTTTTTCATGCTCTTTTCCTCCCATGCTTTTCTTCGATATGCTCCATGCCCTGGCCGATGACGGTGCGGACGTGGTCGTCGTCCAAGCGGCTGCGGACCAGCCGGGCCTGCTTCAAAATGCGCAGCTGGTGGGAGATGGCGGACTGGGTCATGTTGAGGAGCGCCGCGATGTCGCACACGCACATCTCCGACTCGAAGAGCACGTACAAGATGCGGATCCGGGTCGTGTCCCCAAATACCTTGAAGAGCTCCGCCAGATCGTACAGCCGCTCCTCGTCGGGCATCTCCGGCGCCACCTTCTCCAGTATCTCCGGGTGTGTGCACACCTCCGCGCATACCTCCGCGTGATCCCTCTTTGCCATGTCCCCGCTTCCTTTCTAAAACATATGAACATCTGTTCATGTGTTAGTATAAACCTGCCGGCCGGATTTGTCAACAAAAAAAGACGCGGTTTTGCCGCGCCTTTGAAAGGATGTTTTATGCCTTCTTCGGCTTGGGCTCGTGGTACTCCATGCCCTCGTCGAAGCGGACGGATGCCGGGGGCTCCTCCAGCAGCTCCGGGTGATCGAGATACCGGCGCATGTCGGCGAAGAACCGGGCGTAGTGGGCGCCGGAGCAGACCCGCTCGTCGGCGGTGATGCCGATGGGCAAAAACCGCTTCAGGCGAAGGGTCCCGTTCTCCTCCACGGCCACCCGCTCCGAGGTGCCCATGCCAAAGAACAGGCCCACGTTGCCGAAGTTGTAGATGTGGTGGTTCACCTCGTG
>CACXNN010000135.1 GCA_902768995.1 uncultured Eubacteriales bacterium
CACTTCTCGTACACGCGGATGGCCCGGGCGTTGTCCGGGTAAACCTTGAGGAAGATGCGGCGAAGGCCCAGGGTATCCATGCCGTAGCGGACCATAGCGGGGATAGCCTCGGTGCCATAGCCCTTTTCCTGCATTTGGGCGGTGATGGCGATGCCCAGCTCCCCTGCCCCGTTCGCCACGTCCATGAGCTCGATGTTGCCGATGAAGGCGCCGGTCTTCTTTTCGAGCATAGAAAACAGGACCGCCTGCTCGGCCAGCTTCTGCCGCACCCATTGGCGCTCCTTCTCGGCGGGGATGGGGTCCAGGCGGCGGCCGATGAACCGGGCCACCCGGTCGATGTCGTTGACCATGGCGAGGTAGTCGGGCAGGAGGGATTCCGATACCCGGACGAAGGAGATGTTTTCGGTTTCGAAGACGGGTTGCATAGGGGCCTCCTGGGTTTTCTTTTTCCAATAATACCAAGGAACCCGAACAGATTCAACCGGAAGATCGAAGAACAGCGGCCATTTCTTGCACAATTTGTTTGACAAGGCTAAGCTGATGTGCTATACTTCATCCGTTGCCAGCGAATAAAGGGGCATGATGTAATGGTAACATAGCGGTCTCCAAAACCGTTCTTGAGGGTTCGAGTCCTTCTGCCCCTGCCAATTAAAAACCACCCGTTTGGGTGGTTTTTTGTTGTCAAACGAATTGTGAAAGATAGCGGTGCAAATTCCAGTAGGCGATGCGGGAGACCTGCTCCTCGTTGAAACCGGCCTTGAGGAGGGCTTCGCAGAGGGCGGGATAGTCGGAGCTGTTCTTTAGGTCCCTGGGGTAGACGCTCATGCCGTCGAAGTCGGAGCCGAAGCAGCAGCAGTCCACGCCGCCAATGCTGACGATATGGAGGATGTGCGCTACGATGTCCTCGATGGCCACCGTCTTCTTGGGCGCCAGGTGGGGGCCGTAGAAGTTCACGCCGATGACGCCGCCCTGAAGGGCGATGTCGCGGATGAGGTCGTCCGGGAGGCACCGGGGGGCGTCCATGAGGGCCCGGGCGTTGGAGTGGGAGGCGAAGATGGGGCGGGTGGAGAATTCGAGGGCGTCCCGGATGCCCTGATCCGACAGGTGGCTCACATCGAGAGCCACGCCGACGTCGTTCATCTCCCGGAGCATCTCCCGGCCCAGGATGGTGAGGCCCTTCTGCCTTCTGGCCTGGGCCGCGCCAGCAAGCTCGTTGTTGTCGTTCCAGGTCATGGTCATGGTCTTCACGCCCAGCTGCTTGAAGATGCGGAGCATAGCCAGGCTCCCTTCGCAGACCTCGCCGCCCTCGATGGTGAGGACCGCGGCGATCTTGTCGCCGCTGGGGTCGAAGTCACGGGTGAAGGGCACGAAGACGGGGTTGTTCTTCAGCATCCGGTTGTAACAGTCCACCATGGTCAGGCCCTGCTGCAGCGGCGGGGTCTTCAGCTTCGCGTCGTACCAGCAGGCGAAGAACTGCATCTTCACGTTCCCCTGCTGCATGTAGGGGAGGTGGATCACCTGGTCCCGGCGCAGGGAATTGATGTCGTAGCCATACTCCATGGCTCCGTAGAGAAAGTCGCAATGGGCGTCGGCGATGGGGAATTTCATAGCATTCACCTTCAGGTTTTCTTTTGCCGCTTTTTCTCTTTAGACAAAGAGAAAAAGCGGCGGAAAAAGAGAAACTTGAGAAGGGAATATAGTCTTCGGAGTGAAGATCATTCCCTTCTCAAAGTTCTTTTCGGTTCCTTTTAGGAACGCAGGCTTTCAATAGGTTCCTTACTTCGCCAGCTCCATGGTCCGGGTCTCCCGGATCACGTTGACCTTGATCTGGCCCGGGTACTCCATCTCGTTCTCGATGCGCTTGGCGATGTCCTTGGCGAGCAGCACCGTGTCGGCGTCGCTGACCTTCTCGGGCTTCACGATGATCCGCACCTCGCGGCCGGCCTGGATGGCGTAGGAGTTGTCCACGCCGTCGAAGGAGTTGGCGATCTCCTCCAGCTTCTCGAGCCGCTTGATGTAGGTCTCCAAGGTCTCGCGGCGGGCGCCGGGACGGGCGGCGGATATGGCGTCCGCGGCCTGGACCAGCACGGCCTCCAGGGTCTGGGGCTCCACGTCGTTGTGGTGGGCCATGATGCAGTGGATGACCTGGTTGTTCTCCCGATACTTCTTGGCGAGATCCGCGCCGATCTCCACGTGGGAGCCCTCCACCTCGTGGTCGATGGATTTGCCGATATCGTGCAGCAAGCCCGCCCGGGTGGCGAGGGCCACGTTCGCCCCCACCTCAGCGGCCATGATGCCCGCCAGGTGCGCCACCTCGATGGAGTGGTTCAACACGTTCTGACCGTAGCTGGTGCGGTACTTCATGCGGCCCAGATACCGGATGAGCTCATGGTGCAGCCCATGGACGCCCACCTCCAGCACGGCGGCTTCGCCGGCCTCGCGGATCTGGTTGCTGACCTCCTTCTTGGCCTTCTCCACCATCTCCTCGATGCGGGCGGGATGGATGCGGCCGTCCATGATCAGCTTCTCGAGGGCGATCCGGGCGATCTCCCGGCGGACCGGGTCGAAGGCGGAGAGGATCACGGCCTCGGGGGTGTCGTCGATGATGAGGTCCACGCCGGTGGCAGTCTCCAGGGCCCGGATGTTCCTGCCCTCGCGGCCGATGATCCGGCCCTTCATCTCGTCGTTGGGCAGGGGCACCACGGACACGGTGGCCTCGGCCACATGGTCGGCGGCGCAGCGCTGGATGGCCAGGGTGACGATGTTGCGGGCCTTCCGGTCGGCCTCCTCCTTGGTCTTCTGCTCGATGTCACGGAGCAGGATGGCGGCGTCGTGCTTGGCCTCCTCCTCCACGCGGGCGAGGAGCATCTCCTTGGCGGATTCCACGGTGAGCCCGGAGATCCGCTCCAGCTCCTGTTCCTGCTGCTGGACCAGCGCCTCGGCGTCGGCTTCCCGCTTCTCCACCTTGGCGACCCGCTGGTTCATGGCCTGTTCCCGGGCCTCCACGGCCTCGATCTTCTTATCCAGGGTCTCCTCCCGCTGGAAGAGCCGGCGCTCGGTGCGCTGCAGCTCGTTCCGACGGTCCCGATTCTCCTTCTCGGCCTCGGTGCGGAGCTTGTAGATCTCCTCCTTGGCCTCCAGTTCCTTTTCCTTACGTATCTCTTCCGCTTTCTTCTGTGCATCGTCCAGCAGGGTGCGTACCGCGTCCTCGGCCTTCGCGATCTTGGCTTCCGCCACGTTCTTGCGGTATACGTAGCCGATCAGCACGCCGATGAGGGCACCCGCCAGGGCAGCGGGGATCAAAAACCACCAGTGCATCGTTTCACTCCCATCTATAAGAATATAACCGGGCAGACGCCCGGT
>CACXNN010000136.1 GCA_902768995.1 uncultured Eubacteriales bacterium
CAAATTTCCCTAAAATAGGGGATTTTTGACGCCTTCAACGGGAAACGGCGAAGTAGATTTTGAGTCCCGCACGTCTGCCAATTCCATCATTCCGGCGCTGTAGGGTATTGTAGCACAGGCGGGGGCGGTTGGCAAGAGATTTCTTGCGAAGAGAGGGGCCAGCTTGACAGGGTTTCAGAGGGGCTGGTATGATGGGGGCAAAGATAGAGGAGGCGGGCGTATGGAGCTTTCCGATCGGGAGTATTTGGAGCGGCTGTTCGAGGCGTTCTACGAGGTGGGCGCGCTGCCCGGGGGCGGGGTGACCAGGCTCGGGTACACGGCCCTGGAGGACGAGATGCACAGGAGGTTCGGGGCGCTGGCGGAGGCGCTGGGCGGCACGGTGGAGACCGATTTGGCGGGGAACAGCTACGCCTTTTTGGCGCCGGCGGAGGAGTACGTTTTGATCGGGTCCCACCTGGATTCCGTGATCCAGGGGGGCCGGTACGACGGCGTGGCCGGGGTCATGGCGGGGCTCCTGCTGTTGAAGCGGGCCAAGGAAACGGTGCTGAAGCTGCCCCTCAAGGTGGCGGCCTTCCGCTGCGAGGAGAGCAGCAATTTCGGCTGCTGCACCATGGGCAGCGGGCTGGTCACCGGGCAGCTGAAGGAGGGGCCGGAGAAGCTTTCGAAGCTCACCGGCAAGGACGGGTCGCTGCTGGGGGACGTGTTCTCCAGCCGGGGGCTAAGCCTGACACCGCCCCGGATCACCGGCGTGAAATCGTATCTGGAGCTACACATCGAGCAGGGGAAGGTTTTGGAAGAGACGGGCACCCGGGTGGGCGTGGTCAGCACCATCGCCGGGCCCCGGCGCTGGAAGCTGCAGCTCAAGGGCCTGGCGGAGCACTCCGGGGCCACGCCCATGTCCATGCGGCAGGACGCCCTCTGCGCCGCCTGTGAGATCGTGCTGGCGGTGGAGCGGATCGGCCAGCGGGAGGCGGCCCGGTGCGAATCCGTAGCCACCGTGGGCGTGATCCAAAACGTGCCCAACGCCCTGAACGTGGTCCCCGGGGCCGCGGAGCTGGGCATCGACCTGCGGGGCAGCCGTATGGACAGCCTGGATCGGATGGAGCAGGACACCCTGAAGGCCGCCCGAGAGATCTGCGATCGGCGGCGCATCGGCCTCACCGAATCGAAGCTCAGCGAGCTGGACCCGGTGTCCATGGACGCGGGCATCCAGGAAGGGCTCATGGCCGCGGCGGAGCGCCTCGGCGTCTCCTGCCGGAACATGCCCAGCGGTGCAGGCCACGACGCCATGGCCTTCGCGCCCTTGTTCCCCACGGGCATGGTGTTCATCCCCTGCAAGAAGGGTATCTCCCACAACCCCCTGGAGAGCGCCACCCTGGAGAGCATCCTGGACGGAGCCGACGTGCTGTGGGAGTATGTTAAAGGAATAGAATAAAAGCATTGCACCCTTTCTTGAAAGAAAGGGTGCAGCCCAAAGAACTTTACAGATGGGGTGTATCTTTCGATATGAAAGGTACGCCTCTTTCTTGTTTATGCGCCGTAGGTGCACAGGGCGCCGATATCCAGGTCGATGACCTGGGTGAGGGAGCTGTTGCCCTGCAGGTCCGTGTAGACGTACGCCAGGGCGTAGTGGGGCCGGGCGTTGGGGACCACGGGGGTCACCTGCACCAGGAGGCAGCGGTTCAGGCCCGCCACCACCTGCTCCGCGACGCAGGCCACGATGGCATAGGAAGCGCCCACCTGGTTCTGCAGGGCCGCTTCCAGCTTCGCCTCTTCCTCGTCGGTGAAGGCGGGGTCCTCCACGTAGGCCCAGCCGCCCATGAGACCCTCCTCAGGCAGGGCCAGGGTGCCGTCCGCCTGGGGCACGATGGGCAGGTCGGCGATGTTCAGCAGCTTCACGTTCCCCTGCAGGTCCTCGTAGAGATAGGCGAGGGCATAGCTGACGGGCCGGGCGGGCACCACCAGCGTGCCCTTCACTAGGAACACGTGGTTGGTCCCGGCCACCACCTGGCTGCCGAGATAGGCCAGCGGCACGTAGTCCACGCCCAGCAGGGTCTCCATACCCTTGCGGAAGACGGCCAGGCGCTCCTCGGTCAGCTCCCCGAAGTTCTCCGCGGGGGTCCAGCCGCCCGCCAGAGGTTCGTTCGCCACGGTCTCCTCCTTTGCCGCTTCCTGAGGCTCTTCGTTCTTTACCGCTTCTTTCGGCGCCTCGTTGGCTTTGCAGGCCACCGCGGTCAGCATGAGCAGGGCGGCCATCAGTACGATCAGAATCTTTTTCATGTGTGTATCTCCTTGTATTTCGTTTCGCTGCCCATAACACGGCGCATGCCGCCGAAAGGTTGCAGGGAAAAATCAAAAATCGAAGGATAATTCTATCCCCACCACGCCCCACTTCTTCTGATCCTCGGAGGCGTAGTACTTGTCCATGTCCCGGGGGGAGGCGGCCGCCAGCTCCTCGGGGGCGTAGCCGCAGGCGGTCAGGGGCAGGGCGGCGTAGAGCTCGTCGAAGGAGGCGAAGAACCGCATGCCCGTCACCCAGGCGAAGAGCACGTCCGTTTCGTCATCGGTGCTCTCGAAGCGGATCACGTCCCCGGCCTGGATGCGGCGGCGCTTCTTGTCGTAGAGCCGCAGCTCGATGGTCTTCCGCTCGTCCTCCATAGCAGCGAATGCCTGGGGGTCCAGGTGCATCCGGTGGAGGGGCCGACTCATCCACAGGTTCCCGTCGCTCTCCTCGGAGGGCTCCAGGCTGGCGATGTCGCTGAGGTAGAACAGCCAGTGGTCGATCTCCACCGCCTCCTCGTCCTGACCGAACTCGTGGAAGCAGTAGTCCGCAGGGTCGTGGATGGCCTCCCCCTCGAACACCGTTCCGTCCGTCATGGTCAGGCGGACGAACTGATACCCGTTCAGATGGCGGATCTCCTCGATGGTCATAGCTCTCCCCCTTTGTAAAGATGCTCCGGCCTGGGGGCCGGAGCATCGCTGGTTCTGGTTTGGTTTACTTGCTCAGGCTGTTCTGGACCGCCACGGCCACGGCCACGGTGGCGCCCACCATGGGGTTGTTGCCCATGCCCAGGAACCCCATCATCTCCACGTGCGCAGGCACGGAGGAGGAGCCGGCGAACTGGGCGTCGGAATGCATGCGGCCCATGGTGTCGGTCATGCCGTAGGAGGCGGGGCCGGCAGCCATGTTGTCGGGATGGAGGGTACGGCCCGTGCCGCCGCCGGAAGCCACGGAGAAGTACTTCTTGCCCTGCTCGATGCACTCCTTCTTGTAGGTGCCGGCCACGGGGTGCTGGAACCGGGTGGGGTTGGTGGAGTTGCCGGTGATGGACACGTCCACGCCCTCGAAGTGCATG
>CACXNN010000137.1 GCA_902768995.1 uncultured Eubacteriales bacterium
TTGTCCAACGCCCACTGGCGCTCGGAGAAGCCGCCTTTCACCACGCCGTCCAGGGCCGTGAACATCTCGAAGAGCTGGGCGTCCAGCCGGTCCAGGGTGGAGAGGACCTCCGCCTCCGGGAACATGGGGAGCTTGGGGGACCCGAACTCCGGCTGGCCGTGGTGGGAAAGGAGCATATGCTCCAGCAGGATCGCCGTTTCTTCGGGGACCTGCAGGAGCTCCGCCGCAGAGCGGACCTCGGCCATGCCGATGTTGATGTGGCCCAGCAGCTGCCCCTCGGCGGTATAGGCGGAGGCCACGCCCAGCTTGCCCGTGTCCAGCTCCGTCAGCTTCCCTATGTCGTGGAGGATGGCCCCGGCCACGATCAGCTCCCCGTCCAGATGGTCGTACCGGGCGGCCACGGCCTTGCCCAGGGATACGATGTTCAACGTGTGCTCCAGGAAGCCCCCTCGGGTGGCGTGGTGGAGCTTCACCGCGGCGGGATAGTACAGCATCTCCCGCTTGTGCTCCTTCATCAGGTACTGGACCAGCCGCTTCAGGTCCTGATCCTTGAAAGCCTCGGTCTCCCGCCACAGTATCTCGTAGGCCGCGTCGGGGTCCTGGGGGGAGCAGGGGACGATTTTGGACATGTCCACCTGGTCCGCCTCGGTGGCCTGGCGGATGCGCTCGATCTTCAGCTGCTCGCTGTCCTTCCAGATGGTGACCGTGCCCCGGACCTTCACGATATCCTCCGGCTCGAACATGCCCATGGAGGGGCCGTAGTTCCAGATCTTGGCCACACACTCGCCGCCGGCGTCCGCCAGCACCATGTCCATGTAGGCTCCGCCCTTGCTGTCCGTGCGCAGGGCCGCGCTCTTCACCATGCAGAAGCCCTCCGTCTGCTGGCCGGGGGCGTTCAGGATGCTCATTCTGCTCATTTTCGATTCCTCCAAACATATGCAACCAATAGATACACATAGTATAGCAGATTTTTCCACGATAGCAAACAGGAAGATTGTAGAAAGCCGAAAGCTATGCTATACTGCTATACATAGGAGTATGCGCGTATGACTGACGAACGGACAATCAAGCCCCTCATGGGGGAGCGCTTCGACTGCGTGGTGATCGGCGCCGGGCACGGGGGCTGCGAGGCGGCCCTGGCCGCGGCGCGGATGGGCCTCAAGACGGCTCTGCTCACCCTGAACCTGGACAGCATCGGCATGATGCCCTGCAACCCCTCCATCGGCGGTACCGGCAAGGGCCACCTGGTCCGGGAGCTGGACGCCATGGGCGGGGAGATGGGCCTGGCCGCCGACGACACCCTGATCCAGATGCGCATGCTGAACACGGGCAAGGGCCCCGCGGTCCACTCCCTCCGGGCCCAGATGGACAAGCGCCGCTACCACGAGCGCATGAAGGGGGCCCTGGAAGGGGAAGAAAACCTGACCCTGATCCAGAGCGAGGCCGTGGATATCGCCACCGAGGGTGGCCGTGTCTCGGGCGTGGTCACGGCGGAGGGCTTCTGCTACCCCTGCCGGGCGGCGGTCCTGTGCACGGGGGTGTATCTGAAGAGCCGCATCCTCATCGGCGCCTTCGCCCGGGAGAGCGGCCCCGCGGGCATGCTAAGGAGCGAGGGTCTGTCCGGGAACCTGGCGCGACTCGGCATCCCCCTGAGGCGCTTCAAGACCGGCACCCCGCCCCGGGTGAAGCGGGACACCCTGGATTTTGCTAAGATGGCGGTCCAGGAGGGGGACGAGCCCACCCCCGCCTTCTCCTTCCTCCACGGGGAACTGCATTTGGTCCAGGATCGGTGCTGGCTCACCTATACGAATCTGGACACCCACCGGATCATCCTGGACAACCTGGACCGGTCCCCCCTGTACGCGGGTCGCATCCACGCCACGGGCACCCGCTACTGCCCCTCCATCGAGGACAAGGTGGTGAAATTCGCCGACAAGGACCGGCACCAGCTCTTTATTGAGCCCGAGGGCCGGACCACCCAGGAGATGTACGTCCAGGGCTTGAGCACCAGCCTGCCCGCCGACGTGCAGGAGGCCATGCTCCACACCATCCCGGGCCTCGAACGGGCCCAGATCATGCGCTACGGCTACGCCATCGAGTACGACTGCCTGGACCCCCAGGCCCTGGACCTGAGCTTCATGGTGAAGGCCGTCCCCGGCCTCTTCTCCGGGGGCCAGATCAACGGCAGCTCCGGCTACGAGGAGGCCGCGGCCCAGGGCTTCTACGCCGGGGTCAACGCCGCCCTGTACGTGAAGGGGGAGCCCCCCTTCATTATCGGAAGGGACGAGGGGTATCTGGGGGTGTTGGTGGACGATCTGGTCACCAAGGGCACCCCGGAGCCCTATCGGATGATGACGTCGAGGTGCGAATACCGGCTGCTCCTCCGCCAGGACAACGCGGACGAGCGCTTGACCGAGAAGGCCCGGCGCACGGGGCTCGTCTCGGATGAGCGATATGATAAATTGCTCCGCAAGCGGGAGAAGGTACAGGCCGCCCGGGCCAGGCTCGACAAGCGGGTCCCGGCGGACGAAAAGCTGCGGGTGTACCTGGAATCCGTGGGCGAAACCGTGCCCCACGACGGGGCGCGGCTCTTCGAGCTTTTGAAGCGGCCCGGGGTCACCTATACGGGCCTGCTGGGGCTCTACGGGGACGATCTCGATCCCCTGGATCGGGAGACCCTGGAGCAGATCGACGTGATGGCCCGGTACGACGGGTACATCGAGAAGGAGCGGCGGGAGGTGGAGCGGATGCGGAGTCTCGAGGACCTGCCGCTGCCCGCCGATTTCGATTACAATACCCTGTCGGGGCTCCGGCTGGAGGCCCGGCAGAAGCTGAACGGGGTGAAGCCGGTGAACGTGGGCCAAGCCTCGCGGATTTCCGGGGTCTCGCCGGCGGACGTGTCCGTGCTGCTGGTGGCCCAGAAACGGGGGATGCTGTGAGCGACATGCGGGATATACTGAAGAAGGCCCTGCCCCAGGCGGACGAAAGGGTCATCGAGCGATTCGAGATCTATCATCGGCTGCTCAGCGAGTGGAACGAGCGGATGAACCTCACCGCCATCACGGACCCGGTGGAGGTGGCGGAGAAGCACTTTGCCGACTCCCTGGCGGCCCTACCGTACCTGAAACCGGGCATGAAGGTCATCGACGTGGGCACGGGGGCCGGGTTCCCCGGGGTGCCCCTGCTCATCATGGAGCCCCGCTTGGACCTGACGCTGGCGGACAGCCTCCAAAAGCGGCTCACCTTCCTGGACGCGTTGTTGCAGGAGCTGGGCTTAACGGCGGAGTTGGTCCACGGCCGGGCGGAGGACTTGGGCCAGAACAGGCTCTATCGGGAACGGTACTCTCCCGAGCTGTGGCCAGCCTGCCGGTGCTGTTGGAGCTTACCACCCCCTTCGTGAAGGTGGGCGGGACCGCCATCGCCTACAAGGGCGACGCCGCCGCGGAGCTGGAAAACGCCAAAGGTGCGGCCTTTCTGCTCCACGTGCAGCTTAGGACCGTGGCGCTGGATTCCGATTTGGGCAAGCGGTGCCTGGTCTTCGCGGACAAGGCGGCCCCTACGCCCAAAGCATACCCCCGGAAGGCCGGGACCCCCAACAAAAAGCCCCTGTGAGGAGGATTTTCCTATGTTTGTGATCGCCGGATTGGGCAACCCGGGCTTGAGCTACCGGAAGACTCGGCATAATATCGGCTTTATGGCCCTGGACGTGATCGCGGAGAGGATCGGGGTCAAAATCAAGGACAAGAAGTTCTCCGGCCTCCTGGGCGAGGGGGAGCTGGCCGGCGAGCGGGTGATCCTGGTGAAGCCCCAGACCTATATGAACCTGAGCGGCGACTGCCTGCAGCAGGTCATGCACTTCTATAAGCTGCCCCCGGAGCGACTCCTGGTCCTCTGCGACGACGTGGATTTGCCCTGCGGGAGCCTTCGCATCCGGGCAAAGGGCTCCGCGGGCACCCACAACGGTCTCAGGAGCATCATCGCCTGCCTCAATTCCGAGAACTTCCCCCGGATCCGCATCGGCGCGGGCCAGGACGTGAGCTTGCAGCTTAGGGACTACGTGCTCAAGCGCCCCAGCAAGGACGAGCAGGCCATCCTTCAGGAAGCCTACGAGAAGGCGGCGGACGCGGCGGAGCTCATCGTCCGGGGGGACGTGGAGGGGGCCCAGAGCCGCTTCAACAAGCGCCACGAGAAGAATCCCCGGCAGACCCCGACGGAAGCATGACGGATCGACTGATCGCACAACTGAAGAAGGACCCGGCGGTGGTGGAACTGCTGTCGGGGCTGAAGGAGGGAAGGGGCCCGGCGGCGGTCTTTTCCCTGCCCGACGCTGCCCGGGCCCCCGTGTTCGCGGCCCTCAGCGAGGAGAGGACCACCCTGGTGGTCCTGGACACCGAGGCGGCGGCCATCGACCTATACAGCGAGATCAAAGCCTACCGGCCCGACGCCCTGCCCTTTTTACCTCGGGAGCTGCCTCTCGTCCACGTGCAGGCGGCGGCCCCGGAGCGCCGGAGCCAGCGGCTGGGGGTCCTGTCCCGGCTGGTGCTGGGCGTACCCACCCTGATCATTTCCTGCGCGGCGGCCCTCATGGAGCGATTGGCGCCCCCGGAGGCCTTCGTGTCCCAGGTGAAGGTGGTGAAGCGGGGGGACGTGCTGCCGCCCCGGACGCTGCTTTCCGACCTGGTATCGGCGGGCTACGAGCGGGTGGACATGCTGGAGGGCCCCGGCCAGGTGGCCCTGCGGGGTGACATTTTGGACGTGTTCCCGCCCCAGGGGGAGGACCCCTGCCGGATCGAGTTTTTCGACGACGAGGTGGACCAGCTCCGCTGGTTCGACGTAAGTACC
>CACXNN010000138.1 GCA_902768995.1 uncultured Eubacteriales bacterium
GAAGTTCGAGCCGGACGTGGATTTGGCCGTTCTCGCCCAGCGGACGCCTGGGTTCACGGGCGCCGATTTAGAGAACGTGCTCAACGAGGCCGCCATCCTGACCGCCCGGGCCCACCGGAAGCGGATCTCCCAGGCGGATCTGGAGGAGGCCATCACCCGGGTCCAGATGGGGCCCGAGAAGAAGAGCCGGGTGGTCACCGAGGAGGATAAGCGGTACACCGCGTACCACGAGTCCGGCCACGCCATCCTGGCCATCGAGCTACCTAAGTGCGACAGCCTCCACGAGGTGTCCATCATCTCCCGGGGCATGGCCGCCGGGTACACCATGACGCTCCCCAAGGACGACTGGAACCACGTGACCCGGGCGCGCCTCGAGGACCATATCTGCATGACCATGGGCGGCCGGGTGGCCGAGGAGCTGGTGCTGGGGGATATCAGCACCGGCGCCAGCCAGGACCTGAAGCAGAACACCGCCACCGCCCGGAAGATGGTGGAGCAGTACGGCATGAGCGAGAACCTGGGGCCCGTGTTCTACGGCGGGGACCAGGAGGTGTTCATCGGCCGGGACTGGGGCCATGGGAAGGAGCATTCCGAGGCCGTGGCCGGGCGCATCGACCAGGAGGTCAGCCGCATCCTGGCGGCCCAGTACGGCCGGGCCAAGGATATCCTTGGGCGGAACCTGGAGGGGCTCCATCGGACCGCCGCCCTGCTCATCAAGTATGAGCGGGTCACCGGCGAGGAGTTCGAGCGGGTCTACCGGGGCGAGGACATGGACGCGGTCATGACCGCCAAGAAGGAAACGGCCGCCGCGGCGCCGCAGACCGGCGAAGGAGCAAAGGAAGAAGAAAAGGAAGCGGCAGCGAAGGAATGAGCCACAGATTTGACCTGCACACCCATAGCGACCACTCCGACGGCACCTACGCGCCGGCGGAGATCGTGCGCTTCGCCGCCCGGGGGCATCTGGACCTTCTGGCGCTGACGGACCACGACTGCATCTCCGGGGTGCGGTCGGCTATGGCGGCAGGCAAAGAGGAGGGGGTCCGGGTGATCCCCGGCGTGGAGTTCGACAACGAGTGGCATCACGAGCTGCATATCCTGGGCTTGGACGTGGATATGGACCACCCGGTGCTCATTCGGGCCATGGAGGTGGCTCGGGAGCGGCGGGACCGGCGCAACGAGATCATCCTCTCCCGGCTGGATGCGGCGGGGATCGAGGTCCGGTCCTTCATGCGGACGGGGCAGACCGCCACCACGAAGCTCCATATCGCCCACGCCATCATCGCCGCTGGGTACGCCACGGAGGTCCGGGAGGCGTTCATGAAGTATTTGCGGCCCGGGACCCCCGGCTACTACACCGAGAAGCGGTTCACGCCGGAGCAGGTGCTGGAGATCATTCACAGGAGCGATGGCGTGCCGGTGCTGGCCCACCCCTGCCATATCCGGGAGAACCTGCACGGGCTGGTCCGGGAGCTGGTGAGCATGGGGCTCTTGGGCATCGAGGCCTATTACCCCGCCAACACGCCCCGGCAGACGGAGCTCTATATCTCCTTGGCTCACCAGTATCGCCTGCTCGCCACCTGCGGCAGCGACTTCCACGGCAAGAACCGGCCCGGGGTGCCCGTGGGCTGCGCCTGGCGGGAGAGCCGGGAGCTGGATCGGACCTACGAGACGCTGGTTAGGCGGATGGAATCCTGATTTTTTCTTTTTGTCCCTTTTTTCTCTTTATACAAAGGAGAAAAAAGGGACCGAAAAAAGAGAAACTTAAGAAGGGGTCGATGGTATTCGTGTGAGCCATCTTCCCCTTCTTGATTTCTCTTTTTGCGCCGCTTTTTCTCTTTATCCAAAGAGAAAAAGCGGCAAATAAATGTGAATTACAGTCCCATTTCTTTCTTGACCTCGCCGAAGCACTTGACGGCGAAGTCGAGATCGGCCTTGGTGTGGCCGGCGGAGATCTGGGTACGGATGCGGGCCTTGCCCATGGGCACCACGGGGTAGCAGAACCCGGTCACGTACACGCCCTTCGTGAGCATCCGCCGGGCGAACTCCTGGGCCACCTTAGCGTCGTAGAGCATGATGGGCACGATGGGGTGCTCGCCGGGCAGCAGGTCGAAGCCCAGTTTGGAGAGCTCGGCCCTGAAGTAGTTGGCGTTCTCGTGGACCCGGTCCCGGAGCTCCGTGGACGCTTCCAGCATGTCGAGAGTCTTGATGCTGGCGGCGCAGATGGCGGGGGCGAGGGCGTTGCTGAAGAGGTAGGGGCGGGACTTCTGCCGAAGCAGGTCCACGATCTCCTTCCGGGCCGCGGTGTAGCCGCCGGAGGCGCCGCCCAGGGCCTTGCCGAAGGTGCCGGTGATGATGTCCACCCGGCCCATGACCCCGCAGTATTCGCTGGTGCCCCGGCCGTGCTCGCCCATGAAGCCCACGGCGTGGGAGTCGTCCACCATGACGAGGGCATCGTACTGCTCAGCGAGGTCGCAGATGCCCTTCAGGTTGGCGATGTACCCGTCCATGGAGAACACGCCGTCGGTGGCGATGAGCTTGATCCGGCAGTCCTTGGCCTCCTCCAGCTTGGCGTGGAGGTCCTCCATGTTGTTGTTCTTGTAGCGGAACCGCTTCGCCTTGCAGAGGCGGATGCCGTCGATGATGGAGGCGTGGTTCAGCTCGTCGGAGATGATGGCGTCCTCGGGCCCCAGCAGGGTCTCGAAGAGGCCCCCGTTGGCGTCGAAGCAGGAGGAGTAGAGGATGGCGTCCTCCATGCCCACGAACTTGGCGATGCGCCCTTCCAGCTGCTTGTGGATGTCCTGGGTGCCGCAGATGAAGCGGACGGAGGAGAGGCCGAAGCCCCACTCGTCGTAGGAGGCCTTGGCGGCGGCGATAAGATCCGGGTTGTCGGAGAGGCCCAGATAGTTGTTGGCGCACATGTTCACCACGCCCTTAGCGAGGGTGGTGTCGATGCGGGAGCGCTGGGGGGTCACGATGATCCGTTCGTCCTTGTAGGTGCCCGCTTCCCGGATGGCGGAAAGCTCGTTCTGATACAGCTCGTATGCCTTTTTCATGTATAGCCTCCTGTTGTATTGATTCTATTCTCTTTGTTAAAGCGTGAAATGCTCACCGAGTCGCGCATAGCGCGGTGTAGCCGCGCGCACGCAAGCGACTGAGGTAGAACGCGCGGCTTCTGATATGTCAAAGCCAGCGACATGTGCGGTGGCTTTGACTCCTTGCAGGGCCAGGTCGCAATCATAGATTGCTCCCCGCTCCGCTACAAACATGCCACTGGCATGTTTGCTTAACGCATCGCGTGCCCGGTGACCCGTATGGGTCATAGAGACTGAAGTCGTCCAATCAAGGACGACTTTGCCCGAGTTCCCGGAGTGCATGGCCGCGAAGCCCTTCTCAAAGTCGGTGTAGTGGAACCGATGGGTGATGACCGGCGTCAGGTCCAGACCGCCCTGGACCATGTAGCTCATCTGGTGCCAGTTGTCCATCTTCCGGCCGTAGATGCCCTGGAGGGTCAAGCCCTTGCCGATGATCAGGTTCATATCGAGGCTGATGGGTCCGTTGCCGAGGCCCAGCAGGGAGATCTTGCCGCCGTTGCGCATGACGGACAACATTTGCTTCAAAGCCGCGCCGCTGCCGGACATTTCAAGGCCCACGTCGAAGCCCTCCACCAGCCCCTGCTGGTGCATGACCTCCTCCAAATTCTCCTTGCCGATGTTCACGGCCGCGTCCGCGCCCATCTTCCTAGCCAGGTCCAGCCGATACTCGTTCATGTCCGTGATGACCACCCGCCGGGCGCCCGCGTACTTGCAGATGCCCACGGCGATGACGCCGATGGGGCCCGCGCCGGTGATGAGCACGTCCTCGCCCACCAGGTTGAACATGAGGGCCGTGTGGGTGGCGTTGCCGAAGGCGTCGAAGAAGGAGACCACGTCCTCGTCCAGCTGGGGATCGATGATGATCACGTTGCTGGCGGGGATGCACACGTACTCCGCGAAGGCGCCGTCCCGATCCACGCCCACGCTGTGGGTGTTCTTGCACCACTGGATGTTGCCGGTGTGGCAGTTGCGGCAGTGGCCGCAGGTGATGTGGCCCTCGCCGCTGACCCGC
>CACXNN010000139.1 GCA_902768995.1 uncultured Eubacteriales bacterium
ACGCCCACGGAGATGGAGTCGGCCAGCGTCTCCTCGGGGGTGGGCACCAGCTCGTGGCCGGGCACCTTGTCCGCGTTGACGAAGGGGCAGCAGCCCGTGGACTGGACGCCCAGGATGCGGGGGATCCGGTCGATGATGCCCAGCTCGTAGAGGTCCTTGAAGCCGGTGTACACGCCGCCGATGGTGCAGCCGTCGCCCACGGAGCAGGCCACCCAGTCGGTGACCTCAAAGTGGAGCTGCTCTGCGATCTCCATGGCCACGGTCTTCTTGCCCTCGCTCATGACGGGGTTGATGCCCGCGTTCCGGTTGTACCAGCCGTACTTCTCGATGGCGGCGCGGCTAAGCTCGAAGGTCTGCTCATAGTCTCCGTCCACCACCACCAGGCGGGCGCCGAAGATCATGAGCTGAGCCACCTTCCCCTGGGGGGCCCGCTTGGGCACGAAGATGACCGCCTTGAGGCCCATCCGGGCGGCGCTCCCCGCGCAGGAGGAGGCCGCGTTGCCGGTGGAGGAACAGGAGATGGTGTCGTAGCCCAGCTCGATGGCCTTGGCGACAGCCACGCCGGAGGCCCGATCCTTCAAAGAGGCCGTGGGGTTGATGCCGTCGTCCTTGATGTAGAGGGCCTTCAAGCCCAGCTCGTCCCGGAGCTTCTTCGACTCATAGAGGGGCGACCAGCCGATGCGGAGGAACCGGCTCACGTCCGTGGTGTCCGCCACGGGCATGAGGGCCCGATACCGCCACATGCTGTTGTCCCGGTTGGCTGCCAAAGTCTCCCGGGTCAGGACCTTCTTGACCTCGCCATAGTCGTAGACGATGTCCAGGATGCCCTTTTCCCCGCAGTGGGGGCAGGTGTACCGCTCCGGCTCGAAGGGGAACTCCTGCCCGCACAGTGTGCAGCGATAGCCTAATACCCGCTTCATGGCCCTTACAGCTCGGCCAGGACGCCGGTCTTCTCGTTGAAGGCGTTGATGAGCTTATCGAGATCGGCCGCCTGCTCGTGCATGTCGGTCCAGTAATGCTCGTCGTACCACTGCTGATTGATCTCCTCGTAGGTCTTGCCCTGCTGCTCCACCCAGGTGTAATACTTCAGGTTGTGGATGCGCTTCCGATCCTGGTAGGAGAGCTCCAGCATGGCGTCGGTGCGGATGCCCTGCAGGTGCTTGGCGAAGTCGTAGGCAGCGGCCAGCTCGGAGTAGGCGCCCTGCTGCTCGTCCAGCTCCTTGATGCGGCTCTCGTACATGATGGCGGAGTCGGTGCAGACGGTGGCCACGATGTCGTGCTCGGTGAGCTCGTAGTACTTGGCCATCTTGATGCAGCAGAGCATGTTGGCGATGCCGGAGATGCCCATGAGGGACAGCTGCTCCACGGTCTCGGCTGGGACGCCGGCCTTCTCCACCAGGTACTTCTTGCCCTCCTCGCTGTTGAAGAGGCGCAGCAGGTTCTGGGAGTCGTCGTCGTCGATGTCGATGACCATGTCGGTGTTCTTCACGTTGTGGATCCAGGGCACGTGCTTGTCGCCGATGCCCTCGATGCGGTGGCCGCCGAACCCGTTCTCGAGGAGGGTCGGGCACTGGAGCGCCTCGCCCACGGCCAGCTTCAGGTGGGGGTACTTCTCCTTCAGCAGGTCGCCCGCGCTCATGGTGCCGGCGGAACCACTGGTGAAGCAGGCGCCCGCCAGACGGTCGCCCTCGCCCTTGATCGTTTCAAAGACCTCGGCGATGGCGTTGCCGGTGACCTGGTAGTGCCAGATGCAGTTGCCCATCTCCTCGAACTGGTTGAAGATGACCACGTCGTCCCGGGTGCGGCGCAGCTCCCAGGTCTTGTCGAAGATCTCCTTCACGTTGCTCTCGCAGCCGGGGGTGGCGATGACCTCGCCGGCGATCTTGGAGAGCCAGTCGAACCGTTCCTTGCTCATCTCGGCGGGCAGGATGGCTACGCTCTCGCACGCGAGGAGCTTGCTGTTGAAGGCGCCGCCCCGGCAGTAGTTGCCGGTGGAGGGCCAGACGGCCTTGTTGTAGGTGGCGTCGAACTGGCCGGTGACCAGGCGGGGCACCAAACAGCCGTAGGACGCGCCCACCTTGTGGCAGCCCGTGGGGAACCACTTGCCGATGAGGCAGAAGATGCGGGCCTTGACGCCGGTCAGGGAGCTGGGCAGCTCGATGTAGTTGACGCCGCCGAACTGGCCGCCGTTCATGACGGGCTCGTTGTGCCAGGTGATGCGGAACAGGTTCAGGGGGTTCACGTCCCAGAGACCCACGTTCTTCAGAGCTTCCTTCACCTTATCGGGGATCAGCTCGGGGTGCTTCATCTGCTCGAAGGTGGGCAGGATGATGTGGTTCTTGCGGGCCACTTCGACGTTCCGTTCCAGGGCTTCCGGATGGATGGTAAGATCGATCATTTTCGTATTCCTTTCAGAAATATATTACGCATTCCAGCGCTTCACGTTGTTCTTCTCGAGCTCCAGGAGCTTAGCCGCGGGGTCCTTCACCTTGGCGAGGAAGATCATGGCGGCGATGATGTAGGGCTTGAAGGAGGCCTGCTTGTAGAGGGGATCGCGATACCGGTCGAAGACGGAGGCGGCCACCTCGCCGGCCTCGCAGGAGACGTCCGTGATGTCCGCGGGCAGGCAGTGGAGGTACAGGGCCTTGCCGTCCTTCGTGAGCTTCATCATCTCCTCGGTGCACTCCCAGTCCTTGTGTTCCGCATTCTGAGCGAGGAGCCGCTTTTCGAGAGCCTTGATGCCCTCGAGATCGCCCTTCCCATAGAGCTCGGTGCGCTCCTCCATGGCCTTGAAGGGGGCCCAGGACTTGGGGTAGACGATGTCGGCGTCCTTGAAGGCTTCCTTCATGTCGTGGGTGATGGTGAACTTGGCGCCGGACTTCTGGCAGTTCTCCTCCGCCACCTTCACCACGTCGTCCATGATCTCGTAGCCCTCGGGATAGGCCAAGGTCACGTCCATGCCGAACCGGGTGAACAGGCCCGCCACGCCCTGGGGCACGGACAGGGGCTTGCCGTAGGAGGGGCTGTAGGCCCAGGTCATGGCCACCTTCTTGCCCTTCAGGTTCTTGATGCTCGAGAACGCCCGCCTTGTTGCCCTCGGTGACGGCGTTCACCACGTTGTGCATATAGGTGTTGCCCTTGCCGATGTACATGTCGTCCCGGATGCCGATGACGTCCGCCATGAAGGAGATCATGTTGGCGGTCTCCCGCACGGTCTCGCCGTGCGCGATCTGGCTCTTGCCCTCGTCCAGGTCCTGGACCTCGATGCCCAGCAGGTTGCAGGCGGAGGCGAAGGAGAAGCGGGTGCGGGTGGAGTTGTCGCGGAACAGGGAGATGCCCAGGCCGGAATCAAAGATCTTGGTGGAGATGTTGTTCTCCCTGAGATGCCGCAGGGCGTCGGCCACGGTGAACACGGCCGCGATCTCGTCGTCCGTCTTTTCCCAGGTCAGGAAAAAGTCGCCGTTGTACATGTTGTCGAACTTCAGCTGATCCAGTTTGTCGGTGTACTTTTTGACGTTGCTCATGTTGCCTCCTGATAAAATAGTGTTGGTGGTAAGCTTAGTCGTTGGCGAACTTGGTGTCGGTCTTCCCGGCCCGGTAGACGGTCACGTCGCCGGTGCTGTTCTCGGGATGGTAGTTCATGGGCACCGCCGCGTAGAGGGCGGCGCAGGTGACCAGATCCTGCTTCCAGGTGATCTCGTTGGGGGCGTGGGCCTGGGACTCGGCGCCGGGGCCGAAGCCTACGCAGGGGATGCCGTAGCGGCCCTGGATGGACACGCCGTTGGTGGAGAAGGTCCACTTGTCGATGAGGGGGCGACGGCGCTTGTCCATGGCCGTGGGGCTGCCGATGCGCTCTTCACCGAAGAGGGCCTTGTGGGCGTCGGCCAGAGCCTGCACGTGGGGGGCGGTCTCCTTGTTGATCCAGGTGGGGAAGTAGCACTCGGTCTCGTACTTGAGGCCGGTCCAGGCGGGCCGATCGTACATGTACATGGAGACCTGCACGTCCTTGGCGTACTTCTTGCAGGCGGGCAGGTTCCTGATCTCGTCCAGGCAGGAATCCCAGGTCTCGCCGGCGGTCATGCGGCGGTCCAACGACACGGCGCAGGAGTCGGCCACGGCACAGCGGGAGGGCGAGGTGTAGAAGATCTGGGAGGCGGTGATGGTGCCCCGGCCCAGGAAGCGGGCATCCTCATAGTGTTCGGGATTGTACTTGGGGTCCAGCATCTTCACGAGGCCCTTGATCTCGTCTGCGTCGGTGGCGGCGTTCTCGTTGAGGGCGCGCACGTCCTGCAGGATGTCGGCCATCTTGTAGATGGCGTTGTCGCCGCGCTCGGGGGCGGAGCCATGGCAGGAGACGCCGCGGACGTCCACCCGGATCTCCATGCGGCCCCGGTGGCCCCGATAGATGCCGCCGTCGGTGGGCTCGGTGGAGACCACGAACTCGGGGGTGATGCCGTCCTCCTTATGGATGTACTGCCAGCAGAGGCCATCGCAGTCCTCCTCCTGGACGGAGGCGACCACCAGGATCTTGTAGCCCTCTGGGATCAGATCGAGGTCCTTCATGATCTTCGCGCCGTACACGGCGGAGACCACGCCGCCCTCCTGATCGGAGCCGCCGCGGCCGTAGATGATGTCGTCGGTCTCGTAGCCCTCGTAGGGATCGTGCTCCCAGTTGGCGATGTTGCCGATGCCCACGGTGTCGATGTGGCCGTCGAAGGCGATGATCTTCTCACCGGTGCCCATCCAGCCCAGGGCGTTGCCCTCGGGGTCGATCTCGGCCTTGTCGAAGCCCAGGGCTTCCATCTCGGCGATGGTGCGCTTCACCACGCCCTCCTCCTCGCAGCTCTCGCTGGGGATGGCGATCAGGTCCCGGAGAAACTTGGTCATGGCCGGCAAATACGCCTGGGCCGCTTCTTTGATCTTCGTGTAATCCATACGCAACCTCCTACCTATATTTGGGTACAATGAAAGTATATCACACCTGTGGGGAATTGCAATGCGAATATTCAAAAATTTGTTAGGTCACCAAATCATTTTTTGATTTCCCATCGAAGCCTTGATTTTTGCCCGGGAGGCGTGGTACACTGTGGATGGAAAAATATATATCTTCGGCTGTAAGGGAGTGCTTCGCGCGCGGGCTGTCAGACCTTGTGTTTGGCCCGCGCTGTTTTTTCAAAACCACATTTGTGAAGGAGGCTGTCATGATTCTCATCACCAACGGAAAAGTGATCACCCGGGACCCGGAGCGTCCCTATCTCCCCGACGGGGCTGTGCTGGTGGACGGGCGGTATATCAAGGCCGTGGGGCCCCGCGTCGAGCTGGAAAAAGCCTATCCCGAGGCCCAGCGGGTGGACGCCAAGGGCGGCGTCATCATGCCCGCGTTCATCAACGTCCATTCCCATATCTACAGCGCCCTTGCCAGGGGCCTTTCCATCAAGGGCTTCAACCCCACCAATTTCTACGAGATCCTGGACGGCATGTGGTGGGCCATCGACCGGAATCTGACGTTGGAAGGCACCCGGGCCAGCGCCTACACCACCATCATCGACGGCATCAAGACCGGCTGCACCACCATCTTCGACCACCACGCCAGCTATAAGGCCATCTCCGGCTCCCTCTTCGAGATCGAGAAGGTGGCCAAGGACCTGGGCGTCCGGGCCTGCCTCTGCTACGAGGTGTCCGAGCGGGACGGGGAGAAGAAGTGCGACGAGGCCATCGAGGAGAACGCCAACTTCATCACTCACTGCGAAAAGGACCCCGATCCCATGATCGCCGCCATGTTCGGCGGCCACGCCCTGTTCACCATCTCGGACAGGACCTTCGAGAAGATGCAGAAGGCCAACAACGGCCGCACGGGCTACCACATCCACGTGTCCGAGGGGCTCAACGACGTGTACGACTCCGCCCTGAACTACGGCACCCGGTCCGTGAACCGGCTGCTGAACAACGGCATTCTGGGCGAGAAGACCATGCTGGGCCACTGCATCCACGTGAACAGCGGCGAGATGGACATCATCCGGGACACCAAGACCATGGTCTGCAACAACGCGGAGAGCAACATGGGCAACGCCGTGGGCTGCTCCCCCATCCGCCAGATGATGGCCAAGGACATCCTGGTGGGCATGGGCACCGACAGCTACACCTTCGAC
>CACXNN010000140.1 GCA_902768995.1 uncultured Eubacteriales bacterium
GCCATCGAACAAAAGGAGTATGGAAAATGACCTACGAACAGCTTTTGGAGATGCTGCGGGACATGCATCCCGACATCGACTTTGATTCGGCGGAGGGGCTCATCGACCGCAAGATTTTGACCTCCTTCGACGTGGTGTCCATCGCGGCGGAGCTTAGCGAAACCTACGGCGTGGAGCTGGGGGCCGTGGACATCGTGCCCGAGAACTTCAACAGTGCCCGGGCCCTCTTCGCCCTGATCGAGCGGATCGAGAACGAATGACCTTCCTTTCGGGCGGCTTCCTCCTGCTGGTGGGGGCCCTGCTCATAATCTACTACGTGCTGCCCAAGCGCTTCCGGTACCTGGTTCTGCTGGGGGGGAGCGTGGTCTTCTACGCCCTGGCAGGCCGGGCGTATCTGCCCTTTTTGGGGATCACCGTCCTCACGGTCTACGGCACCGCCCTGCTCCTGGGCAGGAGCCTGGAACGGCAGAAGGCCTACGTGGCGGAGCACAAGAAGGAGCTGACCAGGGAGGCCGTCGCCGCCTATAAGAAGAAGGAAAGCGGCAAGCGCACGGCTTTGTTCCTTCTTTGCCTGCTCCTGAACCTGGGGCTGCTGGCGGCCCTCAAGTATACCGCCTTTCTGCTGGACACCTTTCGGGCCCCCTGGGAGGTCCACTGGGTGTTGCCGCTTGGCATCTCCTTCTACACCTTCCAATCCCTGGGGTATCTCATGGATGTGAAGCGGGGCAAGTACCCGCCGGAGCGAAACTTCCTCCGATACGCCCTCTTCGCCTCCTTCTTCCCCCAGATGATCCAGGGGCCCATCAGCCGCTACGACATGCTCTCCAAGACCCTCTACGAGGGGACATGCTCTCCAAGACCCTCTACGAGGGCGCGGACTTCGACATAGATCGTATCGGTCGGGGCCTGGTGCGCATCCTCTGGGGCGCGGCGAAGAAGCTGCTGGTGGCGGATCGGCTGGCCCCCGCTTTAGGGCTGCTCTTCGGGGCCCAGGCCGCTGATTACCGGGGCGGCTGGGTATTCCTCGGCATGGTCCTCTACGCCCTCAGGCTCTACGCCGACTTCACCGGCGGCATCGACATGGCCCTCGGGGTGGGGGAGCTCTTCGGCGTGACGATGCCGGAGAACTTCGACCGGCCCTATCTCTCCAAAAACATCGAGGAATACTGGACCCGCTGGCACATGACCATGGGCAGCTGGTTCCGTGACTACGTGTTCTATCCCCTGAACGTCAGCAAGACCTTCCTAAAGTGGACCAAGGCTCTCCGGGCCCGCTTCGGCAACGGCTTTCTGAGCCGCCTGCCCCTCTACGGAGCCACCCTGGTCACCTGGCTGCTGACCGGCGTCTGGCACGGGGCGGGCTGGAACTTCGCCCTGTGGGGGCTCACCAACGGGGTGGTCATCATCATTTCTCTCACCCTGAAGCCTCTCTACGACCGGTTCCACAGCCGCTTCCCGGGCCTGAAAGAAAGGAAGGGCTACGGCGTCTTCGAGGTCATCCGCACCTTCCTCCTCATGTGCCTCATCCGCCTGTGGGACTGCTACGCCGGCCCCGGGGGCGTGTGGGGGGCCTTCTCGTCCCTGTTCACTACCTTCATTGGGGGCGCGGCCCTTTCGGGCCTCTCCGCCCTGGGCCTCTCGGCCGGGGATTGGCTGGTGCTCCTCGTCATGGCGGCCCTGATGCTCCTGGTCTCCCTCAAAAAGGGGGAGGACCAAATATCTGGCCGGGCCTTGGAAGCTCTGGTTCGCCGCCGCGGCCCTGCTGGTCCTGGTCCTGCTCCTGGGCGCCTACGGCCCCGGCTACACGGCCTCGGATTTCATCTACGGGCAGTTCTGATCCTTTCCACACGAAAAGAGCACGGCCGAAGCCGTGCTCTTTTGCTGTACATATGTGGTTCAGTGCATCTCGCAGCTGGCGCAGGAGGGGGCGTCGGGGAACTGGGCGGGGTCGTAGGGGATGTTGTTCTTGTCGAAGTAGTCTTTTAGCGCCGCCTTCACCGCCTCCTCCGCCAGGACCGAGCAGTGGAGCTTGTAGGCGGGAAGCCCGTCCAACGCCTCCACCACGGCCTTGTTGGTCAGCTCCATCACCTTCTCGATGGGCTGGCCCTTGATCATCTCCGTGGCCATGGAGCTGGAGGCGATGGCGCTGCCGCAGCCGAAGGTGGAGAACTTGGCGTCGGTGACGATGCCGTTGTCGATCTTCAGAAAGATCTTCATGATGTCGCCGCACTTGGCGTTGCCCACCTCGCCTACGCCGTCCGCGTCCTCGATGACGCCCACGTTCCGGGGGTGGAGAAAATGATCCATCACTTTTTCGCTGTAGAGAGCCATAGTTCCTTCCTTTCCGCTTATAGCATATGGGCCCGACGGCCGCTTACCAAATCCTGCCAGATGGGGGAGAAGCCCCGGAGGTATTCCACGATCCGGGGGACCTCCTTCAATATCTCGTCCACGTCCGCCTCGGTATTTTCCTCGGAGAGGGTCAGCCGCAACGACCCGTGGGCCACCTCGTGGGGCCGCCCGATGGCGAGGAGCACGTGGCTGGGGTCCAACGAGCCGGAGGTGCAGGCGGAGCCGGAGCTGGCGCAGATGCCCGCCTGATCGAGGAGCAGCAGCAGGCTTTCGCCCTCGATGCCCTCGAAGCAGAAGTTCACGTTGCCGGGGAGCCGGCGGGTCCTGTCGCCGTTGAGGGCGCTGTGGGGGATGTGGGAGAGGCCCTCGATGAGCCGGTCCCGAAGGGCGCTCACATAGGCCCCGTTTTTGTCCAGATTCGCCACCATCTCCTCCAGGGCCGTCACCATGGCGCAGATGCCCGCCACGTTCTCCGTGCCCGCCCGGCGGTTCCGCTCCTGGGCGCCGCCCTCGATGAGGGGGTAGAGGGGCAGGCCCGTCCGGCAGTAGAGGGCGCCCACGCCCCGGGGGCCGTGGAACTTGTGGGCGGAGAGGGAGAGAAGGTCGATGTTCATCTCCTTCACGTCGATCCTTATATGGCCCGCCGCCTGGACCGCGTCCGTGTGGAAGGGCACCTTGGCCGCCCGGCACACGGCGCCGATCTCTTGGATGGGCTGGATGGTGCCGATCTCGTTGTTGGCGAACATGATGGTGACGAGACAGGTGTCGGGCCGGATGGCGGCCTTCACCTCCTCCGCCGTCACGATGCCGTTCTCGTGGACCGGCAGGTAGGTAATTTCGCAGCCCTCCTTCTCGAGGCGCTTGAGGGTGTGGAGCACGGCGTGGTGCTCGAAGGCGGTGGACACGATGTGGCGCTTGTTCTTGGCCGCGCCCAGGCGCACGCAGGAACGGATGGCCTGGTTGTCCCCCTCGCTGCCGCCGGAGGTGAAGTATATTTCCTTCGCTTCCGCGCCCAGGATGCGGGCCATGCGGCTCCGGGCGTCCATAAGGGTCTCCTGGGCGGCTTGCCCCAGCTCGTAGAGGCTGGAGGGGTTGCCCCAGGCGTTTTGGGCCACGTCCAGCATCACCTGCAGGGCCCGGGGGCTCATCTTGGTGGTGGCCGCGTTGTCGGCGTATATCATAGAGAAAACCTCCTGCATGTCGTTCGGCTCCAGTATAGCATATAAACCTACCTTGTCAATAGGTTATTCGCCGCCCTTGGGCAGCAGGTCGGCCAGGGTGTGGGCCATCAGGTAGTCGTCGATGACCTTGTCCAGGCCCTGCCACAGGGGGAAGGTGGGGCAGCTCTGGGCCTGGGGGCAGGCCGTGCCCGGCTCGAGACAGGTCACGGGGGCCAGGCTCTTTTCCGTCAGCCGCAGCACCTCGCCGATGGGGTACTCCTCCGGCTTCCGGCTCAGCCGGTAGCCGCCGCCCTTGCCCCGAAGGGCCTGGACCAGCCCGGCCCGGCTCAGGACGGCCAGGATGCTTTCGAGATACTTTTCCGACATGCCCTCCCGCCGGGCGATGGAATCCAGGGGCACGTAGGTCCCCGTCCCGTCCATAGCCAAATCCAGCATCACCCGCAGGGCGTACCGCCCCCTGGTGGAGATCATCATGGCCGTCGCCTCCTTTCCAATAAACCTACTATAGCACAAGGTTGAAGCGGATGCAAGGCCGGTGAAAACTTGTAAATAATCCCTGAAATGAGTGAAAGAATCCTGTTTATGGGACACATAGTATGGTATGATAGCAGGAAAGGGACAGCATGGACAGCTTAGCGGGATTGAACGAGGCCCAACGCCGGGCGGTGGAGGCCACCGAAGGCTATATCCGGGTGGTGGCGGGGGCCGGCACCGGCAAGACCCGGACCCTGACCAGGCGCTATGGGTATCTCGTCGAGGCCGGGGGCGTGAGCCCGGGCCACATTTTGGCCGTCACCTTCACCAACAAGGCCGCCAACGAGATGAAGCAGCGGGTCCGGCACATGGTGGGGGACGGGGACACGGGCTACATCTGCACCTTCCACGCCCTGGGGCTCATGATTTTGAAGGAGGACCTGCACACCCTGGGCTGGCCCCAGAACTTCCTGGTGCTGGACGAGGAGGACAAGAACTCCCTCCTTCGGACCGTGTTCGAGGACATGGGCATGACCCTGAAGGAGATGAGCCTCCACAAGGCCGCGGACCTGACGGACGACATGAAGTGGGACCTTGCCTACGTGCCCCTTTTGACCGGCGAATCCGACGGCCCCATTCTCGATCTCATCGACCGGGAGCAGAACCGCCGGCGGCAGATGTTCTACCGGTACCTCTACGAGCAGCGGAAGATCTACGCCCTGGACTTCGAGGATCTGGTGGACATGGCGGTGGCCCTGCTGCGGCAGAACCAGGAGGTCCGGGAGAAGTGGGCGAGGCGCTTTGAATACGTGATGGTGGACGAGTTCCAGGACATCGACGGCAAGCAGTACGAGCTCGCCGACATGCTTTCCAGCTGCCATAAAAACCTGTTCGTGGTGGGGGACCCGGACCAGACCATCTACACCTGGCGAGGGGCGGACGTCCACTACATTTTGGATTTCCCCAACAAGTACCCGGGGGCCCAAACCGTGGTCCTCACGGAGAACTACCGGAGCACCCCCGAGATCTTGGCCGCCTCCAACGCCCTCATCGCCAAGAACCGCCAGCGGGTGGAGCGAGACCTGCGGGCCGTGAACCCCTCGGGCCCCGTGCCCCCCTACTACCACGCCAAGGACGTGGGGGCGGAATCGAAGTTCATCGTCTCCCGGCTCCAGGAGCTGAAGGCGGCGGGGAACGACTGGCGGGACATGGCCATCCTCTATCGGGCCCACTACGTGTCCCGGAGTTTGGAGGACGCCCTCCTCCACGCCAAGATCCCCTACGCCGTCTACGGGGGCATGGAGTTCTACGGCCGCAAGGAGATCAAGGACGCCATCTGCTACCTCAGGATGCTGGCTCTCGGCGACGATCTCGCCTTTAGTCGGGTGGTGAACGAGCCTCGCCGGGGGGTGGGCAAGAAGCGGATGGCCTTTTTGCGGGCCTACGCCCAGGAGAAGGGCTGCAGCCTGTACGGGGCGCTCCTCGACAATCTGGACCACCCCATGATCCAGTCCTCCGACGCCGCTTCCTTCGTGACCCTGCTTCGGGCCTACGAAAACCACGAGGGCATGAAGATGAGCGAGCTCCTCAGCCACCTGCTCACCGAAAGCGGGTACATGAAGATGCTCAAGCAGCTGGGGGACGGGGACAGGCTCGACAACATCGCGGAGCTGCTGCAAAGCTTGGAGGAATATGAAACCAGCGCGGGCGAAGATTGCACCCTGGAGGATTTCCTCTCGGAGGTGGCCCTCTTCACGGACCGGGACCGGGAGGATCGGAAGGACTCCGTGAAGCTCATGACCGTCCACAACGCCAAGGGGCTGGAATTCCCCCACGTGATCGTAGCGAGCCTCAACGAGGGCGTCTTCCCCAGCCGCAAGACCGACACCGCAGAGCGCATGGAGGAGGAGCGCCGCCTCTGCTATGTGGCCTGCACCCGGGCGGAAAAGACCCTGACCCTCACCGAAGCCGCCGGGGTCTCCCACGAGGGCACGGCCCGGTACCCCTCCCGGTTCCTGTTCGAGATGGGGAAGGAGCACCTCAACTATCTCGTGGAGCTGGACCCGGCCTGGGAGGGGGAGGCCCGGCGCTACATCCGATCCACCCAGCGGCGCATGGCCCCGCCCAGCGATCCCCTCAGTCCCGGCGTCCGGGTGGAGCACGCCCTGTTCGGCAAGGGCACCGTTTTGGAGGTCCAAAAGGACCAGCAGTGCATCGTCATCCGATTCGATTCCGGCCGGGAGCGGACCATCCGCTTCGACGGCCCCATCCGCATACTATAGGAGGGAAAGGATATGCCCAGAACCATCCACCAGAAGGCCAAGGTCCTGTACGTCATGCGCATGCTCCTGCAGGAGAGCGACGAGGACCATCCCCTGTCCACGGAGGACATCATCAGCAAGCTCAACGAGGCCGGGATCAGGGCCGAGCGCAAGAGCATCTACAGCGACATCGAGACCCTGCGGGACTTCGGGCTGGATGTTCACGGCAGCCGGGGCCGGTCCGCGGGCTACTACGTGGGCGAGCGGGACTTCGAGCTGCCGGAGATCAAGCTCCTCATCGACAGCGTCCAGTCCAGCAAGTTCATCACGGAGCGCAAGACCATGCAGCTGATCCGAAAGCTGGCCGGGCTCATGAGCGTCCACGAGGCCGCCCTCATGAAGCGGCAGCTGTACGTGAAGAACCGGATCAAGAGCATGAACGAGTCCATCTACTACAACGTGGACGCCATCCACCAGGCCATCGCCGAGGATAGGCAGATCGAGTTTCGGTACTGCACCTATACCCTCACCAAGGAGAAGAAGTTCCGCCGCAACGGCCGCCCCTACCGGGTGAGCCCCCTGGCCCTCTCCTGGGCGGAGGAGAACTACTACCTGATCGCCTATGAGGCCGAGGCCGGGAAGATCAAGCACTTTCGGGTGGACAAGATGGACGGCATCAAGGTCACGGAGATGTTCCGCCAGGGGAAGGACCTGCTGCCCGAGAAGGAGATGGGGGAGTACACCCGGAAGAACTTCTCCATGTTCGGCGGGGAGGAGCAGACCGTCACCCTCCGCTTCTCCAACCGGATGATCGGCGTGGTCATCGACACCTTCGGCAAGGACGTGGCCGTCACCTCCGTGGATGAGGACCACTTCCAGATCCGCACCACCGTGGCCGTGAGCCCCCAGTTCTTCGGGTGGCTCTTCGGCCTCGATGGGGAGGCCGCCATCACCGCCCCCCGGGAGGTCATGGACGCGTTCCAGGCCCAGCTCCAGCGGGTCAAAGCGGGCTGCTGACGACAGAAAGGAGAGATC
>CACXNN010000141.1 GCA_902768995.1 uncultured Eubacteriales bacterium
GGAGACGGGATTGGATGCGGATGCTCACCTTTTCTTCGATTATTACGAGGCCAACGGCTGGTACATCGGCAAGCGCCCCATGAAGGATTGGCGAGCCGCCTTCAGAGCCTGGGCCCGGAACGCGCCGACGGCCCACCAGGAGCCCACCGTGGGCGACAATTTCAGGAAGGCCATGGAGATGCTGCGAAGGAAGGAGGCCAAGGAGATATGAACGTACAGGAGGTCATGGCGCTGTTGTATATGGAGAAGCGGCTGTTTCCCCACGAAAAAAGCCTCTCCGTGTCCCCGGAGGAGCTGGCGGCCATCGCGGAGGCCCAGGCCCTGCTTCTCCAGGACATCCCCTTCGAGGTGGGGAAGGCGGCGGTGGCGGCCTGCGCGGCCGGGAGCCCCTTCGCCCCGGCCATCAGCGAGATCCGGGACTACGCCCGCAAGCTCACCGAGCCGCCCCAGCTCTCCGCCGACGAGGCCTGGGCCCTGGCCCGGCAGGCCATCGCCCGCTTCGGGTCCGCCCCCTACAAGAACTACACCACCGGCAAGTACCCCCACGAGATGGCCCGGGACAGCCTCCCCCCGGAGGTGTGGCACGTGATGGAGCTCATGGGCTACACCAGCATGTGCCGCAGCGAGAAGCCCGAGGTGGTCCGGGCCCAGTTCATCGCCGCCTGGGAGCGCCAGCAGCAGCGCCAGCGGGAGCGGGAGAACCTGATGCCGTTCTTGCCCGAGGCCCTGAAGGAGAAGTTTCTCGCCATCGGGGACGGCGGGGCCTCTGGCAGCTAAATTCGCGTTCCGCGCGAATTTCCCTTGACAATCCCTTCCTTCGGTGCTAAATTATATATAATTCTTGCGAAAGGGGGGCCGGGGGCTGTGAAGCGCAGCGCGTATTCCTATTATTATTACCGCTTTGCCGCCTGCAAAGTCCATCGGCCGCGCCTTTGATTCCCTGCATGTCGATTAAAGGGGGCGACGCCGAGGGGCGCCGCTCTTTTTTTTGCACAGTACATCTGAAAGGACAACCAGTATGACTTCCGCTTCCTTCATCACCCTGCTGTTCATGGCCGTGTTCTTCGCCCTCATGCTGTGGATCGGCCTCCGCTCCCGCCGCCACGCCTCGGACGTGAACGGCTTCGTTTTGGGCTCCCGGCAGGTGGGCCCCTGGCTCTCCGCCTTCGCCTACGGCACCAGCTACTTCTCCGCCGTCATCTTCGTGGGCTACGCGGGCCAGTTCGGGTGGAGCTTCGGCCTGGCGTCCACGTGGATCGGCCTTGGGAACGCCTTCATCGGGTCCCTCCTCGCTTGGCGGATATTGGGCCGCCGGACCCGGATCATGACCCAGCACCTCTCCAGCAAGACCATGCCCGACTTCTTCGGCACCCGATACGAAAGTGGGAAGCTGCGCACGGCCGCCAGCCTCATCACCTTCGTGTTCCTGATCCCCTACACGGCCTCCCTCTACAACGGCCTCTCCCGGCTCTTCGCCATCGCCTTCCCCGGCGTCGATTACGCGGTGTGCGTCGTCCTCATGGCGGCCCTCACGGGCGTGTACGTGATCCTGGGCGGGTACATGGCCACGGCCTGGAACGACTTCATCCAGGGCATCATCATGCTCTTCGGCATCGTGGCGGTGATCGGCGCGGTGCTGGGGGACAACGGGGGCCTGACCCTGGCCATGGAGAAGCTGGCCACGGGAGAAAGCGGCGGCTGGCAGTACGCCTCTTTCCTGGGGGCGGACCCGGTGTTCCTGCTGTTCGTGGTCATATTGACCTCCCTGGGCACCTGGGGGCTGCCCCAGATGGTGGGCAAGTTCTACGCCATCAAGAACGAATCCTCCATCGAGAAGGGCACCGTGATCTCCACCCTCTTCGCCATCGTGGTGGCCGGGGGCTGCTACTTCCTGGGGGGCTTCGGCCGGCTCTACCCCATCGACGTGAAGGCGGAGGGCTTCGACGCCATCGTGCCCCGGATGCTCTCGAGCCTGCCCGCGGTGATCATCGGCGTGGTGATCGTGCTGGTGCTGTCCGCGTCCATGTCCACCCTGTCGAGCCTGGTCCTCACCTCCGCCTCCACCATGACCCTGGATCTCATCGCACCGAAGCGGAAGAAGCCCCTGGGGGAGAAGGGGCAGCTGCTGATCCTGCGGGGGTTCATCGTCCTGTTCATCGCAGTTTCCGCCCTGATCGCCATCAAGCAGGCCCGGTCCAAGAGCCTGTTCATCGCCCAGATGATGGGCGTTTCCTGGGGCGCTCTCGCCGGGGCGTTCCTGGCCCCGTTCCTCTACGGCCTCTACTCGAAGCGGACCACCAAGCTCTCCGCCGCGGTGTGCTTCGGCTGGGGCGTGGGCCTGGAGACCATCCAGCTCCTGGTGTCGTTGGGGCTCCTGGACCTTTCCGGCAGCGCCCTCCTCTCCTTCGTGTTCAAGAACTCCATCTACTCCGGCGTCATCGCCATGGTGGGCGGGCTGGTGATCGTGCCCCTCGTCGACCTGTTCAGCCAGCGCCTCCGCCCCGCCCGGGTGGAGGAGATGTTCGCGGCCTACAGCGAGCACAGGACGGTGGATATTACGGAGAATTTGGGGAAGTAATTATTTTGCCGCTTTTTCTCTTTAGGCAAAGAGAAAAAGCGGCGCAAAAAGAGAAACGCAAGAAGGGGTATGGCTTTCCGTGCGAAAGCTGTACCCCTTCTTAAAGTTCTTTTGGTCGACTTTTCTTTCAAGAAAAGTCGAAAAATCAACCCCGCTCGATCTCGTCGAGGGAAAGGCTCTTCAGCCCTCGCTCCACCAGCGCCGCTTCCGCCCGCTTCGTGTCCGTGACCCGGAAGATCATGTAGGCCCGGCCGGGCTCGCCCCCCAGGAAGGCGTACATGTACTCGATGTTCACCTGGGCGGCGTTGAATTCGCTGAGCAGGTTGTGGAGGCCGCCGGGCTCGTCCGGCACGGCGAAGGCCAGCACGTCGGAGAACTGGGCGATGAACTGCCCCTCCCGCAGAGCCAGGGCGCACTTTTGGGCGTCGCTGGCGATGATCCGGGCGATGCCGAAGTCCGTGGCCTCGGCGATGGACAGGGCCCGCATGTCGATGCCGTGGCGGGCCAGGAGCCCCGTGAGCTCGTAGAGCTTCCCGGGCCGGTTCTCTAAGAAGACGGAAATCTGCCGAATGCTCATATGCTTCCCTCCTTATATCTTGCGCTTGTCGATGACCCGCACCGCCTTGCCCTCGCTCCGGGCGATGGTCTTGGGGGCCACCAAGGTGACCTTGGGCCGGATGCCCAGCATGGAGCATCTCCACCAGCACCTCGAAGGTGTCCGTGTTGTTGACCCGGTCCACCAGGATCTGGTAGTTGGCCGCGTAGCCGTGCTGGAGGAGCACCGTCTCGATCTGGCTGGGGAACACGTTGACGCCCCGGATGATGAGCATGTCGTCGCTCCTGCCCTTGGGTTTGGTCATGCGCACGTGGGTCCGGCCGCAGGGGCACTTCTCGTAGGTCAGGGAGCAGATGTCCTTGGTCCTGTACCGGATCATGGGGAAGGCTTCCTTGTCCACGGCGGTGATGACCAGCTCGCCCTGCTCGCCCTCGGGGAGCACCTCGCCCGTGTCCGGGTCGATGATCTCGGGGATGAAGTGGTCCTCGTTGATGTGCATGCCCGCCTGGGCGGAGCACTCGAAGCTGACGCCGGGGCCGGAAAGCTCCGTGAGCCCGTAGATGTCGTAGGCCTTGATGCCCAGGGTCTTCTGGATGTCCTGCCGCATCTCCTCGGACCAGGCCTCCGCCCCGAAGATGCCCGCCTTCAGGGGGATGTCCTCGGGCCCGAGGCCCAGCTCCCGCATCCGCTCGCCCAGATACGCCGCGTAGCTGGGGGTGGCGCAGAGGATGGTGGCGTTCAAATCCCGGATGAACATGATCTGCCGGTCCGTGTTGCCGGAGGACATGGGCACCGTGAGGCAGCCCACCTTGTGGCTCCCGCCGTCCAGGCCCGCCCCGCCGGTGAACAGGCCGTAGCCGTAGGACACCTGGACCACGTCCTCGTCCGTGGCCCCCGCCGCCGTCAGGGCCCGAGCGCAGCAGTCCTCCCAGAGGTCGATGTCGTGCTGGGTGTAGAAGGCCACCACCCGCTTGCCGGTGGTGCCGGAGGTGGAGTGGATGCGGACGCAGTCCGCCGTAGGGGTAGGCGTCCCGCAGGTCCGCCTTGGAGAGGAAGGGGAGCTTAGGTAGGTCCTCCACGCCCCGGATATCCTCGGGCGCGACCCCCTTTTCCTCCATCTTCTTCCTATAATAAGGCACGTTCTCCCAGACCCGCCGGACCTGGGCCACCAGGCGCTCGCTCTGCCATCGCTTCAGCTGTTCCCGGGACGCGCACTCGATCTCGGGTTGGTAATATCTTTCCATAAAAAACCTCTCAAACCTTCGGCAATTTCGCCGCGTACTTCGCCAGCTCCTCGTCCGTGGGCACGTAGTCGTCCATCTGGCCGTTGTGGAACTTCTCGTAGGCCACCAGGTCGAAGTAGCCCGTGCCCGTGAGGCCGAAGAGGATGGTCTTCGCCTCCCCCGTCTCCCGGCAGCGGATGGCCTCGTCCATGGCCGCCTTGATGGCATGGCTGCTCTCGGGGGCGGGCAGGATCCCCTCCACCCGGGCGAAGGCCTCGGCGGCCTCGAAGACGGCGGTCTGGGGCACGCTCACCGCCTCCAGCATGCCCTGGTGGTATAGCTCCGACAGGACCGGGCTCATGCCGTGGTACCTTAGGCCGCCCGCGTGGTTGGGGGCGGGGATAAAGTCGCTGCCCAGGGTGTACATCTTCGCCAGGGGACACACCGCCCCCGTGTCGCAGAAGTCGTAGGCGTAGACGCCCCGGGTGAGGCTGGGGCAGGAGGCGGGCTCCACGGCGACGAAGCGGTAATCCGCCTCGCCCCGGAGCTTCTCGCCCATGAAGGGGGCGATGAGGCCGCCCAGGTTGGAGCCGCCGCCGGCGCAGCCGATGATGACGTCCGGTTTGATGCCGTACTTGTCCATG
>CACXNN010000142.1:0-3230 GCA_902768995.1 uncultured Eubacteriales bacterium
GCTTCCCGTCCTTGTTCCGCCGAAGGCCCTGGACGATGGCAGATCTGCCGTCCAGCTGCCGTTCCAGGGCCGCCACGGACCTCTCGCTGCCGGCGGTGACGCCCCGGAGCACGTGGCGCTGCTCCTCCCCCTCCTTGGGGGCGGGCAGGGACAGGGGCATGTAGTACATGCCGCCCATCTGGCCGTCCAGCCCCTCCACCGCGGCGAGATACAGGGGAAGCTGCAGGCTGAGCCCCGCCTCGATCTTGGCGGGATCGAACTTCCGGTCCCCCATCTTGTAGTCGATGACCCGATAGAAGCCGTCCCGGCTCCGATCCACCCGGTCGATGCGGCCGTAGAGCTTCACCGTCCGCCCGTCGTCGGTCTTGAGGAGCAGGGGCGGGAAGGGGCAGTCGGGGCCGAAGGCCAATTCCGTCTCATAGGGGAGATAGCTCCCGGCCTGCATCTGCTTCACGATGGACCGGGCGCACTTCTTCACGGACTCGATCCGAAGGAACAACGCCTCCCGAAGCCGCACATCCCGAAGGAAGATGCCGTCGTTGTGGGTGGCGACGAGCTCCGGCATGACCTCGTCCACCAGCTGGTCCGCGTCCGCGTCCGTCAGGGCGGCCCAGTTCAGGTTTCGTTCCTTCACCAGCTTCAAAAAGCCGTCCAACGCGTCGTGGAGGAAGGTGCCCGCATCGGCGGCCTCCTCCTTGCTCTCGGGGCGCTCCTTGGCCTTGATGCCGTATTTCAAATAGTGGGCGAAGGGGCAGCGGTTGAACTGCTCCAACCGGCTGGCGCTCATGCTGGGCGCCGGGCCGTACATCCGCTGGGCCAGCTCCTTGCCGAAGGGGGCGGGGGAGATGCCCCCCGAGATGGCGGCCTCGGCCCGTCGGAGCCGGGGCCCGTAGACCCCATCCGCGGCGAAGTAGGCCCGCTGGGCGGGCAAAAACTCGCTGGTCAGCCCCTCCCGTTCGTAGACGGCCAGCTCCCGGACCAGCCGCCTAAAGCCTCCCTCCTTGTCCGTGGGATAGGCGGCCTGGCCGTCCGCAGCCGTGAGCTGGGGGAAGAGGCGCTTGATCCGGCCCAGCAGGGGGGCGGGGGACAGCTCCTCCCCGTCGGCGGAATAGCTGTAGCTGAACACGATCCGCGCCTGGGCCTTGTTGAAGGCGGTGTAGAGCTTCAGCCGTTCCAGCTCGGACATGGCCTCCACGCCGTTCCACAGCTCCAATCCCTGCTCCTTGAGGAGAGCCAGCTCCCCGTCGGAGATGAGCTCGTCGTCGGTCCGCACCGGGGGCAGCAGCCCCTCGTTGCAGCCCAGCACGAACAGGTTCGGCACCGCCGGGGTCCGGGTCCGAAGGGCGTCCCCCAGGATCACCTGGTCCGCCGTGCCCGGGAGCACCCCCATGGCGGAGCTCTGGGCCCCTTCCTCTAAGAGCCCCAAAAATTCCTTCTGGCTCAGCTCGTCCTTGCCCCAGATGGCAGCGATGTCCGACAGAAGCCCGCTTAAGATAGTATAGACTTGGCTGAACAGCTCCCCGGCGTTGGGGCGGCCGGCGGCCACCAGGGCTTCCCCCTGGGCCCGGAGCTTGTCCCTTAGGCCCGTTTCCTCCATGTAGGTGTAGACCGCCCGGGCCTTCTCCTCCCCGGTGGTGCCCCGGCCGCAGCCCTCCCGCAGGCGCTCCAGGGGCGGGTACAGGGCGGCGCGGACCCTCTCCGCCGCTTCCGGCACCTCCCCGAAGGCGAAGGGCTTATTTAGGCTGCTGCCGTAGAGGCCGTAGCGCAGGACGTAGTTTTCGAAGATCTCCCCCTCGTCCACGGTGCAGGGAGCGTAGCCGCTTTTGAGCACGTGCAGGGCGTCCTCCATGCTCCGGGTCTCCACGAAGCGGACGGCGGAAAGGACCATGTCCATGGCGCTGTGGGCTGTGACAGGCCGGGTGGCGTCGTAAAAGAGGGGGATGCCCTTGCGGGCGAAGGCCCGGCGGACCCGGGACACGTACCCGCCCCCATCGGTGACGATCACCGCCATGTCCCGGTACCGGTAGCCCTGGCGGACCAGGTCCAGCACCGCCTGGGCGCAGCGCTCCGCCTCCTCCTCCCGATCCGCCGAGGCCCACAGCTGGACGCCGGGGGCCGGGTCGGGGAAGGGGGTCTCGTCCAGGGCGAAAAGATGCTTTTCGAGATGCTTCAGTTCGGCGGGCCTATGGTCGTCCTGGCGGCAGCCCTCCAGGAAAAAGGGGCTGCCCGCGGCCTGGGCCGCCTGCTGGAGCCTGTGATAGATGCGGATATCCGGGGCGAAGAGCTCCCCGTCCCGGCCGTCCGGGTCCATGCGCAGCGTCACGGTCACGGACCGGCACACCTGGAGCAGCCTCTCGATGAGCCGGATAGGCTGGCGGCTGGGGCTGTCGATGCCGTCGATATACAGATCCGTCCCCGTGAGGAAGGAACCCTCCAAGGCCGCCTCGGCCCGGTCCCAGAGATCGCTCTCCGTCAGATACCGATCCTTCAGGAAGGCTTCGCTCTCCCCGTATAAAAGGGCGATGTCCGTCAGCTTCCCCCGAAGCTGGCTCCCCTCGGGCAGGGCCTCCGCCGCGCGCCGCAGGTCCTCGGGCGCCGCGCCGCTCTGCTTGCAGCGGGTGACGATGTCGTCCATCCGCTCCACGAAGCCCCGGCTTTCGGCCACCCGGCCGAAGAGGGACAGCTCGCTCCGATGGTTCAACGCGGCCTTCTTCAGGATCATCCGCCGACCGGGCCCGCCGATGACGGGGAGATCGTTCCCCTGCTCCTGCAAGACCCGCTCGCAGAGCCGGGAGAAGGACAGAACCTGGACCCCCAGCAGCCCCCCCAGGCGGCTGCACAGGGCCTTTTCCGCCTCGAAGGTGTACTGTTCCGCCACGATCAGCGTGGCCCGTTCCCCCTTTTGGGCATGCCGAATGAGCCGATCGTAGAGGCGGGCGGTCTTGCCGCTGCCCGATCGGCCGATCCAGATCGTGAGGGGCGCGCCCATCAGAACCGGGCGGTGTGCACGGGGGTGTACACCATCCTGCCTCTCTCGTTGGTGCTTTCGTACAATACGATGGAATTGACCCGGAAGCTGGCGTTCTCCGGGGGCGCGAGATGGGAGATGTCCCCGTGCTCCACGGCCCGACCCAACGTCACGTGGGGGATCAGCCGCCCCTTGCCCTTGCAGAAGCCCCGCTCCCACAGGTTCATCTCCAGCATCTCGTGGATGCGGTAGAGCTCCTCCA
>CACXNN010000142.1:3242-4241 GCA_902768995.1 uncultured Eubacteriales bacterium
GTAGCCCCCCAGCTTCAACGTGAAGGGCCGGGCGTCCGCCACCGCCTGGTCCATGGCGAAGGCGATGTCGGCGAGGTCGTTGCTCTCCCCGATGAACCGCAGGGTGATGTGGTGGTTCCCCTGGGGCACGAACCGGCCCCCGGTGGACACCTCCCGCAGCGCCTGTTCGAAGGCGAACACCTTCTTTTGCACGTCCCTGGGCAGCGGCACGGCGATAAACAGTCTCATATCCCTGTTCCCCCATCCTGTTCTTACCTGTATTTTACTTGATTTTGGCGGGGTTGTACAGGACTTTTGCGCGCGGTACAATAAACAGGGAACTTTTTGGGACGTTCGCGGGTCTTATGGGTAGAACGATCGTTCGAGACGAACAAAGAGAGGAAAGAACATGATCTCAAGAGATGCCTTTGCCCAGGAGGTGCGGGAGCTCACCGACACGGCCTTCGCCGTGACCTACCTGATCCTGGGGAACAGCGCCGACAGCGAGGACGCCATGAGCGCGGCCATCCTCCGGGCCTTCGAGAACCGGGGGAAGCTGCGGAAGCGGGACAGCTTCCGGGCCTGGTTCCTGCAGATCCTGCGGCACGAAGCCTACGACCTGCTGAAGAAGCGCCGGCGGCTCACCCCCGTGGAGGAGCTGCCCGAGGAGGCGGCCCCGGAGGGAGACGACGCCGGACGGCTGGACCTGCGGCAGGCGCTGGGGGAGCTGACCGACACCCAGCGGACGGCTCTACTGCTGCAGCAGGAGGGGTACGACATGGCCGAGATCGGCCAGATCCTGGACGTGCCCGTAGGAACGGTGAAATCCCGGATCTCCCGGGCCAAGCAGACATTGAGGACCCTATTGGAGGATACCTGATATGGAAAAGAAGAACTACAACGTGCGGGACGCCCTGCCCGACACCCCCGATACCTTCTACGACGCGGTGGAACGAAGCCTCAGCGCCTGCAAGGAGGAGCGCAAGACCCGGACCTGGGGCTTCATGCGCCTGCCCCGGA
>CACXNN010000143.1 GCA_902768995.1 uncultured Eubacteriales bacterium
ACGGTCAGGATGCCCTGGGAGTGGTTCATGCCCTCGATGTCCTCGGGGCTGGTCTCGAGCCGGACCAGGACCACCTTATGGCCGGCCTTGGCCCAGTTGGTGGCGTCCTCGGCGTTGAAGACGATCTGGCCGCAGGCGGCGCCGGGAGAGGCGGGCAGGGCGTGGGCCACGGGCTTAGCAGCCTTCAGGGCCGCCGCGTCGAACTGGGGATGGAGCAGGGCGTCCAGCTGCTTGGGGTCCACCATCAGCAGGGCGTCGTCCACGGTGATGAGGCCCTCGTCCACGAGATCGCAGGCGATCTTCAGGGCGGCCTTGGCGGTGCGCTTGCCGTTGCGGGTCTGGAGCATGTAGAGCTTCTTGTTCTCGATGGTGAACTCCATGTCCTGCATGTCGTGATAGTGGGCTTCCAGCTTGCCGCAGATGTCCACGAACTGCTCGTAGGCCTCGGGGATGACCTCCTTGAGCTGGTCGATGGTCTGGGGGGTGCGGACGCCGGCCACCACGTCTTCGCCCTGGGCGTTCATGAGGAACTCGCCGAAGAGGTGCTTTTCGCCGGTGGCGGGGTCACGGGTGAAGGCTACGCCGGTGCCGGAATCGTTGCCGGTGTTGCCGAAGACCATCATCTGCACGTTGACGGCAGTGCCCCAGTCGCCGGGGATATCGTTCATGCGGCGATAGTAGATGGCGCGGGGGTTGTTCCAGGAACGGAACACGGCCTTGATGGCGCCCAGCAGCTGCTCCTTGGGATCGGAGGGGAAGGCTCGGTGTCCAGCTTCACGCCCTTCTCGGCCTTCATCTCGTCGATGAGTTCCTCGAAGTACTTTTTGCCCACCTCCATGACCACGTCGGAGTACATCTGGATGAAACGACGATAGGAGTCATAGGCGAAGCGGGGGTTGCCGGTCTTGCGGGCGAAGGCTTCCACCACGGTGTCGTTGAGGCCCAGGTTCAGGATGGTGTCCATCATGCCAGGCATGGAAGCGCGGGCGCCGGAACGGACGGAGACCAGCAGCGGGTTGTTCAAGTCGCCGAACTTCTTGCCGCTCATCTGCTGGAGCTTCTCCACGTACTCGTCGATCTCGGCCAGGATCTCGTCGTTGATCCGCTCGCCGTCGTCATAGAACTTGATGCAGGCTTCGGTGGTGATGGTGAAGCCCTGGGGCACGGGCATGCCCAGGTTGGTCATTTCGGCCAGGTTCGCGCCCTTGCCGCCCAAGAGGTTCCGCATGTCCTTGGAGCCTTCGGAAAACAGGTATACGTATTTGTGTGCCAAGTTCTTTTTCCTCCCATAGTAGATTTGGTTTCGGAACGATTTATTATATCAATCCATCGACAGGATTGCAAGGATTTTTCATCCTTTTGGGCTCTCGATGCGAGAAATGATACAAAAAGGGAGATCTGATCTCCCCCTTGCTCAGCAATATCCCATGCCCCGGAGGGCCAACACCCAGAGGAACATGGTGAACAGGGACAGCAGGGACGTGGTGGCCACGATCTCCGCCGCCAGCTCCCCGTCGCCGCCCAGCTCGTAGCTCATGGCCACGGACACCACCGCCGTGGGGGCCGCCGTAGCCGTCATGATGCCCACCAGCGCCGCGTCCCGGAAGCCCAGGAGCACCGCCGCGGGGACCACCAGCAGGGGGGACAGGATCAGCCGCACCGCCGACACGCCCAGGACCAGCTTCTTGTTCTTGGCCATGGACTTGAGGGTCAGGGACGCGCCCACCAGCACCATGGCGAAGGGGGTGGCGGCGCTGCCCAGGGCCTTCATGGGCTTGTCGATATATTCGGGGAAGGTGATCTTTGAAAGGGCGCAGATCGCGCCCAGGGCCGAGGCGATGATGAGGGGGTTCTTGATGATGTTCAGCAAAATCTTGCCCACGTTCACCTTGCCGCCCCGCAGGAGCTCAAAGGTCAACACCGCCAGCAAATTGAACGAGGGGACCACCACGGACACCAGCAGACTCACGGGGCCCACGTTCTCTGGCCCGCAGAGCTGCTCGGCGTAGGCCATGCCCAGCAGCACGAAGTTGCTCCGGTACATGGCCTGGATGGCCACGGAGGACTGCTCGTAGTTTTTGATGATGCGGGGTACCGTCAGCATGTAGACGGCAAAGAGGAAGAACACGGAGGCGGCCCCGAACAGCAGGAGCTTGCCGCTGTCCGCCCCGGAGAAGTTGGCGTTGCGCACGTTGTTGAACAGGCTGAAGAACAGGAAGGACCGGAACAGGAGGGCGTTCATCTTGGGCAGGTCCTCCGTCTTCAGGATCTTCATCTTCCGAAGCACGGCGCCGGTGGCCATATAGAAATACAGCGGGAAAAGGGCCAGAAAGGTGTTGGTCAGCAACTGCATGGGTCACTCCTGTTCCGTCGCCTGAGGCGGCATGTGCAACGAGGTGAACAAGGCCGCGGCTTTTTCGATGCCGGGCAGGTACAGTTTAGCATAGGGGACGAGATGTGACAAGACTTCTGCGCGAAGGGGCTCCTTCATTCTGACCCGGCCCAGCTGGTCGTCGTCCAGCAGGAGCATCCGCCGCATGGCCTCCAGGGCCGTCTTCCCGATCCGCCGCCCCACGGGGGAGCAGGCCATGCACACCGCCCCGCCCCGATCGGGCAGGAAGCGGATGAGGGGGTCCTCCCGAAGGTCCCGGCCGCAGACGGCGCAGTGGGTGATGGCGGGGCGAAAGCCCGCCAGGGACAGGAAGCGGACCAGGAAGCAAGCCGTCAGGTCCCCGGGATCGTTCTCCCCGTAGGTCAAAAAGGACAGGGTGTGATAGAGCAGGGAGAAGATGGCCTCGCTGCTCTCCTCCGCCTGGACGCCCTCCAGACACAGGGCCGCGCAAAGGGAGGCCGCGGCGAATCGGCCCACGTCCTCCCGCAGGGGGTAGAAGCTTTCCAATACCTCCCCCTGATCGACGATGTACTTGTTCTTGTGATAGAAGAGCTGATACTCCCCGTAGGTGAAGGGCTGGATGCAGGCCAGCAGCGGCGACGTGGCCTTGCGGCAGTTCCGCGCTTTGGCGTCCACCCGGCCCTGCTCCGCCGTGAACAGGGTGAGAATCCTATCGTTGTCCCGGTAATCCACCGTCCGGATCACCATGCCCCTGAGGGTCAGATCCGCCATGCTCCCTCTCCCGCAGCCGGGCGTACTTGAGATACGCCTCCACCCGGCCGCTTTCGTAAAATGCCTGAAAAGCTTTTCGTTCTTCCGGTGTCATGAGCGCCTCCTTTCAGGAAAAGTATGGCCTGAAAGGAAGCGGGCCTATTCAGCCCTCGTAGCCCAGCTCGTTCAAAACGGACTGCCGGTTGCGCCAGTCGTCCTTGATCTTCACCCAGAGCTGCAGATTCACCTTCACGCCCAGGAGCCACTCCATGTCCTCCCGGGCTGCGGAGCCGATCTTTTTCAGCATGGACCCGCCCCGGCCGATGATGATGCCCTTGTGGCTGTCCCGCTCACAGAGGATGGTGGCGTAGCAATCCATGATCTGCCCGTCGGACCGAAGCTCCATCTTGTCCATGCTGACGCCGATGCCGTGAGGCACCTCGTCCTTGAGGAGTTCCAGGGCCTTTTCCCGGATCATCTCAGCGCAGATCAGCCGCTCCGGCTGATCCGTAACCATGTCTGGGGGATAGTACTGGGGGCCTTCGGTGAGATAGCTGAGGAGCAGGGCCTCCAGCTCTACGAGGCCCGTGCCTTTGAAGGCGGAGATATGGTGGATGTTGGAAAAACCGCCCGCCTGCAGAACTTCCTCCGCCTCGTCGATCTGCAGCTTCGTGGCGATGTCGCACTTGTTGAGGAGCACGATCACGGGGCA
>CACXNN010000144.1 GCA_902768995.1 uncultured Eubacteriales bacterium
GGTGCTGCGGTACACATTCAGGCGGGGACGCTCAGGCGTGCCGTTGATGTGAAGACGCATACGATGGTGACGAGCTTTACGCACCGCATTCTTATCGATTTTAGAATACATCTTTCAGCTCTCCTTCCTCTCTTATTTCTTACCGGCTTTGCCTTCCTTGCGCAGGACCGTCTCGCCTTCATAGCGGATGCCCTTGCCCTTGTAAGGCTCCGGAGGCCGGACCTCGCGGATGTTGGCAGCGATCTGACCCACGACCTGCTTGTCGATGCCCTTCACAGAGATCTTGTTGGGGGTGGGTACTTCGAAGGTGATGCCTTCGATGGGCTGGAACTCAACGGGATGGGAATAACCCATGTTGAGGACCAGGTTCTTGCCCTGAAGCTGGGCACGATAGCCGGTGCCCACGATCTCCAGCTTCTTCTCGAAGCCGGTGGTCACGCCCACCACCATGTTGTGGATGAGGCTCCGGGTCAAACCATGCAGGGCCCGATGGGCCTTGTCGTCGCTGGGACGCTTGACGGTGAGGACACCTCCTGCTCGATCTGCATATCAGGGTGCATCTGCTGTGACAACGTGCCCTTGGGGCCCTTGACGGTCACAACATTGCTGTCGTCGACCGTGATTGTCACTCCGGCGTCGATCTTCACCGGAAGTTTTCCGATACGTGACATTTCTTTTCCTCCTGATTATTTTACCAGACGAAGGCCAGCACTTCGCCGCCAACGCCGAGCTTACGGGCTTCCCGATCGGTCATGACGCCGCGGGAGGTGGACAGGATCGCGATGCCCAGGCCGCCCAGGACCTTGGGGATCTCGTCCTTGCGGGCGTACACACGAAGGCCGGGGCGGGAGATCCGCTTGATGCCCACGATGACGCGCTGCTTGTTGGGACCGTACTTGAGCTGGATGCGGATGGTCTTTACGAGGCCGTCCTCGATGATCTCATAGGACTTGATGTAGCCTTCTTCCACCAGGATCTCGGCGATGGCCTTCTTGATGGTGGAGCAGGGCACGTCCACGGACTCATGCTTGGCAACGAGAGCGTTGCGGATGCGAGTCAGCATATCTGCGATAGTATCAGTCATCTTGGTTTCCTCCTTTACCAGCTGGCCTTACGGACGCCGGGGATGTTGCCCGCATAGGCTTCGTTCCGGAAGCAGATACGGCAGATGCCATACTTGCGGAGCACGGAATGGGGCCGGCCGCAGATGCGGCAGCGGGTGTAAGCGCGGGTGCTGTATTTGGGAGCAGCCTGCTGCTTCAGTTTCTTGCTCAATTTAGCCATGATCGCTCCTCCTTATTACTCCTGAACGAAAGGCATGCCGAGGAGAGCGAGCAGCTCTTTGGCTTCCTCATCGGTCTTGGCGCTGGTGACGAACACGATGTTCATGCCGCGCACCTTGTCAACGTCGTCGTAGTTGATCTCGGGGAAGATCAGCTGCTCCTTGACGCCCATGGCGTAGTTGCCGCGGCCGTCGAAGGACTTGTCGGACACGCCGTGGAAGTCGCGGACCCGAGGCAGCACGATGTTCATGAGCTTGTCGGCGAAGTAGTACATCTTGTCGCCGCGGAGGGTCACCTTGGCGCCGATGGTCATGCCTTCACGAACTTTGAAGTTCGCGACGGACTTCTTGGCCTTGGTCACCACGGCGGCCTGGCCGGCGATGGCGGAGAGCTGCTGCACGGCGGTCTCGATGCCCTTGGGGTTGTCCTTCTCGGAACCGAGGCCCATGTTGATGATGATCTTGTCGAGCTTGGGGATCATCATCACGTTCTCGTAGTGGAACTTCTCCTTGAGACCGGGGATGGCCGTCTCACGGTACTTCACCTTCAGGCGGGGTTCGCCGGTAAAGGGCTTGGCTTCTGCCGCGGCCTTCTTGGCCTTCGCGGGAGCCTGCTTGACTTCTTTCTTAGCCATTTAACGTTCCTCCTTCCGCCTTAGTCGATCTGCTTGCCGCACTGCTTGCACACGCGGACAGAGACCTGCTTGCCGTTCTTCTCCACGATGGCGTGGCCAACGCGGGTAGGCATCTTGCAGTTGGGGCAAACCAGCTGCACATTGGACACGTGGATGGTGCCGGCCTGCTCGATGCGGCCACCGGCCTCACCCTGCCGACGGGGCTTCACATGGCGGGTGACCATGTTGCAGTCCTCGACGATGACCCGCTCCTTGGAGGGGAACGCGGTCAGGATCTTGCCTTCCTTGCCAGCGTCCTTGCCGGAGATGATACGGACCCGATCGCCCTTCTTGACGTTCAGCTTGTTCATATCTCTACCTCCTTACAGAACTTCGGGCGCGAGAGAAACGATCTTCATGTAATCCTTCTCACGCAGTTCCCGGGCCACGGGCCCGAAGATACGGGTGCCGCGGGGTTGCTTGTCGTCGTTGATGATGACGGCCGCATTGTCGTCGAAGCGGATGTGGCTGCCATCGGGACGGGTGGTTTCGGCGACGGTCCGGACGACCACGGCCTTGACCACGTCCTTCTTCTTTACGGTGCCGCCGGGGGTCGCGGTCTTGACGGAGGCGACGATCACATCGCCGATGCCCGCGAACTTGCGGGAAGAGCCGCCCAGGACCCGGATGCACATGATCTCTTTGGCGCCGGAGTTGTCGGCTACCTTCAATCTGGTTTGAGGCTGAATCATACTTACCTCCCCTTACTTGGCCTTCTCGATGATCTCCACCACGCGCCAGCGCTTATCCTTGGAGATCGGACGAGTTTCCATGATGCGCACGGTGTCGCCGATGCCGCACTGGTTCTCCTCGTCGTGGGCCTTGAACTTACGGGTCCGGTTGACCATCTTGCCGTACAGGGGATGGCGGACCTTGGTGGAGATGGCGACGACCACCGTCTTATCCATCTTATCGCTGACAACGACGCCGGTGCGGGTCTTGCGATATCCTCTAATTACCTGTTCCATTTCTTACTTCCTCCTCACTCGGCACTGCCAGTCAGCTCGCGCTGCCGGAGAATGGTCTTGATCCGTGCGATGTCCTTCTTGCAGGCGCCGATGCGGCTGGGGTTGCTGATCTGACCGGTCACGGTCTGGAAGCGGAGGTTGAACAGCTCGGCCTTGAGGTCCTTCTCCTGCTTTTCCAGGTCAGCAACAGACATTTTTCTCAATTCTTCAGCCTTCATGCTTCTGCTCCTTCCTGAGCGACTTCCTTCTTCACGATCTTGCAGCGGATGGGCAGCTTATGCCCGGCAAGACGAAGGGCTTCCTTGGCGATGCTCTCTTCAACGCCTGCGATCTCGAACATGACGCGGCCGGGCTTGACCACGGCCACCCAGTATTCGGGGGAACCTTTGCCGGAACCCATGCGGGTCTCGGCGGGCTTTTCGGTAACGGGCTTATCCGGGAAGATCTTGATCCAGACCTGACCGCCACGCTTGGTGAAACGGGTCATGGCCACACGAGCGGCCTCGATCTGGGTGCTGGTGATCCAGGAGGGCTCCAGAGCTACCAGGCCATATTCGCCGTAGCTGATGGTATTGCCGCGATGGGCGGTACCCTTCATCCTGCCGCGGAACACCCTGCGGTGCTTCACTCTCTTCGGCATCAACATGGTTATCTGCCTCCTTCCTTGCGCTTGGCCTTGCCAAGCACTTCGCCCTTGTAGGTCTGCAGGGGGATGGAACCGTCATGGTATCCCTCGCTGCGGGCGATCTCCGCGCCGCCGAGACGGCCGGCGCAGCTGAGCTTGATGCCCTTCACGCCGGGGCGCTGCATGGCGCGCTGCATGGCCTGCTTCATGGCCCGCCGGAAGCTGATGCGCTTCTCGAGCTGGGCGGCGATGTTCTCCGCCACCAGCTGGGCGTCGGCGTCAGGATCCCGGATCTCCATGATGTTCACGTTGACGGGCTTGCCGATCTCGTTAGCGATGTCGGCCTTGATGGCGTCGATCCCGGCGCCGCCCTTGCCGATGAGCATGCCCGGACGGGCGGTGAAGATGCTCACGGAGATCTTGCCGGCGGCCCGGTCGATCCCGATGCGGGAGATGTTGGCCGCGAAGTACTTTTTCTTCACAAACTCACGGATCTTGTGATCCTCCACGAGGAAATCCGCAAAGTCCTTTTTCGGAGCGTACCAACGGGTGTTCCAGTCGCGAATGACGCCGATGCGGAAACCGTTGGGATTAACTTTCTGACCCATGTTCTTTCCTCCTTACTTGGCCTGCTGATCAAGAATCACCGTGAGATGGCTGGTCCGCTTCAGAATGGAAGAGGCGGAGCCGCGCGCCCGGGGGCGGAAGCGCTTCAGGGTGGGACCCTGGTTGGCGAAGGCTTCGGCCACGAAGAGATCGTCACGGTTGAGCTCCAGGTTGTTCTCCGCGTTGGCGACGGCGGAGTTGAGGACCTTCAGCATGGGCGCCGCAGCCGCTTTCGGGCAGTAGGTCAGGATGGCCTGGGCCTCCTTCACGCTCTTGCCCCGGATCAAGTCCGCCACGATGGTGCACTTGCGGGTAGCGATGCGGATGTAT
>CACXNN010000145.1 GCA_902768995.1 uncultured Eubacteriales bacterium
CTTACGGCTCCCCATGGCTTTTCGCAGTTAACCACGTCCTTCGTCGGCTCTTGGTGCCAAGGCATTCACCCTGCGCTCTTATTAGCTTGATCGTTTTCTAGAATCTCTGATTCTCTCGCGTTCAAATCTCTTTGAACTCTCGGCATGAAATCGCAGTAATTCATGTAATTCTCATTACCTGCTTTACTTTTCTTTCAATGTCTTTTCTTTCCGCGAATTACTTCTTCTGTATGCAGTTTTCAAGGTGCTTGGTGGGCTCAAGTGGACTCGGACCACCGACCTCACGCTTATCAGGCGTGCGCTCTAACCGACTGAGCTATGAGCCCATTCTCTCGCGCGCCTCCCCCTCCCACTTCTTCAGTGGTGGAGGTAAACGGATTCGAACCGATGACCCCCTGCTTGCAAAGCAGGTGCTCTACCAGCTGAGCTATACCCCCGTGGTTCAGCCCGCTTTTACCCTTTCAAGGTGCTTTCCAGCCCCTTGAAAACTATATAGCTACTTATCCAACAAACTCGAAACTCCCTTCACGCCACGCGACCCGAACCAGGTCCGTGGTTGTGTACTCCCTAGAAAGGAGGTGATCCAGCCGCACCTTCCGATACGGCTACCTTGTTACGACTTCACCCCAGTCATTGATCTTGCCTTCGGCAGCTCCCCCCTTGCGGTTAGGATACTGACTTCGGGCACTCCCAACTCCCATGGTGTGACGGGCGGTGTGTACAAGGCCCGGGAACGTATTCACCGCGGCATTCTGATCCGCGATTACTAGCAACTCCGACTTCATGTGGGCGGGTTGCAGCCCACAATCCGAACTGGGACTGTTTTTCTGAGATCCGCTTCAGCTTGCGCTGTCGCTTCCCTTTGTTGCAGCCATTGTAGCACGTGTGTAGCCCAAGACATAAGGGGCATGATGATTTGACGTCGTCCCCACCTTCCTCCGAGTTGTCCCCGGCAGTCTCACCAGAGTCCCCGGCATAACCCGCTGGTAACTGGTAATAAGGGTTGCGCTCGTTGCGGGACTTAACCCAACATCTCACGACACGAGCTGACGACAACCATGCACCACCTGTCTCACTTCGTCCGAAGACACAGTATGTTTCCATACCTTTAAGTGGATGTCAAGCCTTGGTAAGGTTCTTCGCGTTGCTTCGAATTAAACCACATGCTCCGCTGCTTGTGCGGGCCCCCGTCAATTCCTTTGAGTTTCAACCTTGCGGCCGTACTCCCCAGGCGGAATACTTATTGCGTTTGCTGCGGCACAGAGGGAGTTGATACCCCCTACACCTAGTATTCATCGTTTACAGCGTGGACTACCAGGGTATCTAATCCTGTTTGCTCCCCACGCTTTCGTGCCTCAGATTTCACCGCTACACTAGGAATTCCGCTTACCTCTCCTGCACTCTAGCTCTCCAGTATTGGATGCAGCTCCCATGTTAAGCACGGGGATTTCACATCCAACTTAAAGTGCCACCTACGCACCCTTTACGCCCAGTAATTCCGGACAACGCTCGCCCCCTACGTATTACCGCGGCTGCTGGCACGTAGTTAGCCGGGGCTTCCTCCTATGCTACCGTCACTTCCTTCGTCACATAGGACAGAGGTTTACAATCCGAAGACCTTCTTCCCTCACGCGGCGTTGCTGGGTCAGGCTTGCGCCCATTGCCCAATATTCCCCACTGCTGCCTCCCGTAGGAGTCTGGACCGTGTCTCAGTTCCAGTGTGGCCGATCAGCCTCTCAGCTCGGCTACCCATCGTCGCCTTGGTGGGCCGTTGCCCCGCCAACTAGCTAATGGGACGCGAACCCCTCTTCCTGCGGATCACTCCTTTGACCCCTGGGCCATGCGGCTCTGTGGTCTTATGCGGTATTAGCACTTGTTTCCAGGTGTTATCCCCCTCAGGAAGGCAGGTTGTTCACGCGTTACTCACCCGTTCGCCACTAAGTAAAAACCGAAATTCTTACTCCGTTCGACTTGCATGTGTTAGGCACGCCGCCAGCGTTCGTCCTGAGCCAGGATCAAACTCTTGAGTTCAATCTATTACAACGATCTCTCGTTGTCTGGTTCTTTTTAACTTCGCTTGGTCGTTTCGCTTTTCGCGTTGTTGTCTCTCAATTACTAAGAATCAACTTGGCTTGTTTGTTGTTTCGCTATATAGTTTTCAAGGTGCTTTTGACAGTATACCTCCGACCCTTTCGCTTGTCAACCCCTTTTTTTATTTTTTTGCCAAAATATTTTTTAGGTTTTTTGACGCCCTTTTAGGGGGGAGTGGAAAGTATTTTACTATATCAAATTGACAAATGCAAGCCTTTTCGTTAAAATATCTTCGATTATCTTCTATTATTATTTTCAGGAGGCAATTCTATGCGCAATCTGTCCAGCCGGGAGCTTCGGCAGCTGTATCTGGACTTCTTCCGTTCCAAGGGCCACGCGGTGATCCCCAGCGCGTCCCTGATCCCCGAAGGCATGCATCCTTTGGTGCCCTACCTCATGGGCCAGAAGCACCCCGCCGGCACCCGGCTCACGGACGTGCAGAAGTGCGTCCGCACCGGCGACATCGACGAGGTGGGCGACACCTCCCACTGCACCTTCTTCGAGATGCTGGGCAACTGGTCATTGGGCGACTACTTTAAAAAGGAATCCATCGCCTGGAGCTGGGAGTTTTTGACCGATGAGAAGTGGCTGGGCATCCCCAAGGAAAAGCTGTCCTTCACCTGCTTCGAAGGCGACGCAGACGCCCCCCGGGACACCGTCTCCCACGACCGGTGGGTGGAGATGGGGGCCGACCCCTCCCATATCGTGTACCTGCCCAAGAAGAACAACTGGTGGGGCCCCGCCGGGCTCACCGGCCCCTGCGGCCCGGACACGGAGATCTTCTACGACACCGGCCGCCCCGCCTGCGGTCCCGACTGCAAGGCCGGCTGCGACTGCGGCAAGTACCTGGAGATCTGGAACAACGTGTTCATGGAATATAATAAGGTAGGCGAAGGGAAGTTCGAGCCCCTGGCGCAGAAGAACGTAGACACGGGCATGGGCCTCGATCGGACCATCGCCACCCTCCAGGGCGTGGAGAGCGTGTTCGACACCGACGCCTTCGCCGGGATCATCGAGCTCATCGGCAAGCTCAGCCACCATTCTTATAAGGAAAGCGACGCCACGGTGAAGGCCTTCCGCATCATCGCGGACCACATCCGCTGCGCCACCTTCATCCTGGGCGACCAGCGGGGCGTGACCCCCTCCAACGTGGACCAGGGGTACATCCTGCGGCGGCTCATCCGGCGGAGCATCCGCTACGCCATGCAGCTGAACATCCCCCGGTACGGCATCGTGGAAATCGCGTCCGCCGTCATCGACCAGTACGGCGACATCTACCCCGAGCTGGAGGAGAACCGGGAGAAGGTGCTCTCCGAGCTGAAGCGGGAGGAGAACCGGTTCGCCGACACCCTGAAGAAGGGCATCAAGGAGTTCAACAAGACCGCCGCCAACGCCCAGGACGGGAAGATCGACGGCATCTCCGCCTTCCACCTGTACGACACCTACGGCTTCCCCATCGAGCTCACCATGGAGCTCGCCCAGGAGAAGGGCATCACCGTGGACGTGGACGGGTTCCACGCCGCCTTCGCCGAGCACCAGAAGAAGAGCCAGGCGGGCGCCACCCAGCGCTTCAAGAGCGGCCTTGCGGACCATCAGGAGGCCACCACCGCCCTGCACTCCGCCACCCACCTGCTGCACAAGGCCCTGCGGGTGGTGCTGAACGACGACACCATCTCCCAGAAGGGCAGCAACATCACCGCCGAGCGGCTTCGCTTCGACTTCAGCTTCCCCCGGAAGCTGACGCCGGAGGAGCTGAAGGCTGTGGAGGACCTGGTGAACGAGCAGATCGGGCGGCACATGCCCATCACCCCAGAACACCGGCGATCTCGGCCACTTCGTCATCAAGAAGGAGGAGGCCTCCTCCTCCGGCGTGCGCCGCATCAAGGCCATCCTGGAGAAATAAGCGGACGCCATGACGGATTGGCTCACATACGAATGGGAGTTTCGCGGGGAGCGGGCCACCTTCCGGGTGGACATGCAGTATTGGGAGCTGCTCCCCGTGCTTTCCTATTCCCAGCTGATCTACGTGTGCGCGGCCCCCAAGGACTCCCTGGCCAAGGAATTCAACAAGGTGGAGCAATACCGGTTCAGGATGCTGCGGCACCGGCTCATCGACGAGCTGGAGGGCCGGGCCATCCACGTGGGGAGCGTGTATACCGACACCCTGCGATGCCTGTACTTCTACGCCGCCGAGACGGACGTGATCCAGCAGGCCTCGGCCATCTGCCGGGAGTACGGGATGCTGGCCATCACCTGCGCCCACGCCTCCGAGCCCCACTTCACCACCTACTATCGGTTCCTGTACCCGGACGACGCCCGGCTCCAGTCCGTGGAGAACGCGGTCTACATCGAGGCCATGCGGAAGAAGGGGAGCGATCTCGAGATGATCCGACGGGTCACCCTGACGCTGAGCTTCCTCACTGTGGAGGATCGGAGCGCCTTCTTGAAGGACGTGCCCAAGCTGGGCTTCACTCCCGGCGGCACCTCCTGGCAGGGGGAGAGCACCCACCCCGCCTGCTGCACCGTCAGCGGGTTCACCTCCCTGTCCCTCCCCAAGCTCAACAAGTTCACCGCCCGGGCCATCAGCGCCGCAGCCCCCCTGGAGGGGATGCTGACGGACATCGACGCGGAGTTCGTGAAGCGGTATTGAAGGGCAGTATATAATTGACCGTCGCAAGCGCGGCGGTCTTTTTCTATGCTTTGGGTCACTTCAGACAGCTCTCGATGAAGTCCTTGGTGATCTTCTGATAGCGGGGGGTGTCCATAAGGTAGCTCATGCCGTGGCCGGCGTCGGGGAAGGTGAAGCGGGTGACCCGGGCGGGGTTGGCGGCGGCCATGGGCTCGGACATGTAGGCGGGGACGAAGCGGTCGTCCTCCCCATGAATGATCAGGATGGGCACCGGGGTGCGCTTCACCGCCTCATGGCAGCAGACGTGGTCGAACCGGAGGCCCCGGGCGAAGAGGAAGGCGCCCACGCATAGGAAGGGCCACAGGAGCCCGGCCAAAGGCCCGGCGCTCTTTTTCGCTGTCAGGGTGATGATGTCCTTGGGCACGTCGTAGGGGCAGTCGGCCAGGATGCCCTTCACCGCCTTAGGCAGGGGCAGGGCCGAGGTCATGAGCACCGTGGCGGCGCCCATGCTGATGCCGTGGAGGAAGAGGGGCGTATCGGGGCAGCGCTTCGCACAATACTCCGCCCACAGGCGCACGTCCTCCCGCTCCCGGATGCCGAAGGTCATGGTATGGCCCTGGCTGTCCCCCTGGCCCCGCTGGTGGATGAGGAGCACGGTGTCCCCCCGGCCCAGCAGGGTCTGAGCCCCGCCGCAGAAGTCCCGGACGCCCATGCCCCGATAGCCGTGGCAGCAGATGTGGACGGGATGGCCCGACTCCCCCGCGTGCCAGTCCCCCGCCAGCTGCAGCCCGTCTTGGGAGGTGATGTATGCCCGCTCGCAGGGCAGGTCCACCAGTTCCTTCGTGAGGCGATATATCTCGTCGTATTTGGGCAGGTACTGAGGCCCGTTGGGCAGATGGAACGGATCGTTCTGCTGACCCAGAGGCGCATAGAGCACGAAACGATAGACGCCGTAGCTGACGATCAGCAGCAACAGCAGCAGGACCAGCAGGATGACGGGAACGACCATGGGCGACCTCCGAGGATATGTTGATATAAGTATATAACCTTTTGGTGGGCCGCGCAAGGAAAACCGCGGGGCGACCCCTGCCCCGCGGCTCTCTGTCCCTATTCCATCTGTTCCTGCACGGCGTGGTAGCTCCCTACCGCCGCCATGGCCACGATGACGCCGTTGATGAAGCAGAGCAGGACGTCCTCCGCGTAGATGGTGTCCGAGGTGAACACCACCGCCGTCAACAGCAGCACCAGGGAGACGCAGTACGCCCACAGCCGGGTGGGGATGCGCCGGATGCACGGCAGGTCCTTGGTGAATTCGGTGATGATGAGCACCGCCATCACCGCGCCGCCGTAGGTGGCCAAGTCGCCCCAGGTAAAGAAGTGTTCCATCATGTCTGTTTTCCCTCCGTTTCGTACAGGAGGCGCTTGAGCTCCTCCCTTAGTCCGTTCAAGTCGCCGTTGCCGCCCAAAAGATCGTGATAGATGTGATGGCCCCGGTTCCAGTTGCGCAGTTCGTCGTAGGTGACGTACCCGCGCCGCAAGTATTCCAGCGCCTGCTGCTCCAGTCGATCCTGCAGCAGGTACCTCAGGCCCTGGCTTTCGCCGGTCTCGGTGCGCCGCTTCTCGGCCCGCCGGTTCACGAGCCCGGTCACCAGGGCCGTGGCCGCGCCGCTGCCCAGCAGAGCGCACAGGATGGTGATGATCCCGTCCATAGTCTCCTTCCCCCGCCCCGTCGGGCAAGGGGTGTTTCGTCCTCTCTTTCCTCGTATTTCTGACCCCGACCACAGCATACCGCGAAACGGGGGCCCGTGCCTCCGATAATTCGTTCATATTTATATTGCAAAACGGGGCGAAATGGGGTATGATGCGGTGCAATGATGTGGAAACGGTTTAGAGAAAAATATATCGGCGATCGGGCGTTCTACAAACTGGTGCTGACCATCGCCCTGCCGGTGATGATCCAGAACGGCATCACCAGCTTCGTGAACATGCTGGATAACCTGATGGTGGGCGGCATCGGCACGGAGCAGATGTCCGGCGTGGCCATCTGCAACCAGCTGATCTTCGTGTTCAACCTGTGCGTGTTCGGGGGCCTCGCGGCGCGGGCATCTACGGGGCCCAGTTCTCCGGCAAGCGGGACGTGGAGGGCGTGCAGAACGTGTTCCGGTTCAAGCTGTGGCTGGTGGGCCTTCTGTCCATTTTGGGGGTGCTGGCCCTTCGCTTCTTCGACGAGCCCCTCCTCTCCCTCTTCCTCCACCAGGGCAGCGAGCAGGGAGACCTGGTTTTGACGCTCCAATGCGCCAAGGCGTATTTGGCTGTGGCGCTGATCGGCCTGCCCGTGTGGGCCCTGTCCCAATCCTACGCCTCCACCCTGCGGGAGACCGCCAGCACCACCCTGCCCATGGGCGCGGGCATCGCGGCCATGCTGGTGAACCTCATCGGCAACTGGATCCTCATCTACGGCCGCTTCGGCGCGCCTCGGCTGGGCGTGGTGGGCGCGGCCTGGGCCACGGTCCTGTCCCGGGTCGTGGAGCTTATGATCATCCTGGTGTTCACCCACGCGAACGCGAAGGATCATCCCTTCGTCAAGGGGCTGTACCGGACGCTGAAGGTGCCCCGGGCCCTGACGGGCATGATCGTGAGAAAGGGCATGCCCCTGCTGTTCAACGAGGCCCTCTGGTCTTCGGGCCAGACCACCCTGGTGCAGATCTACTCCACCAGGGGCCTCGCCGTGGTGGCGGGCATCAACATCTCCAACACCATCTCCATGCTGTTCAACATCGTGTTCATGTCCCTGGGCTCCTCCATCGGCATCGTGGTGGGGAACCTGCTGGGGGCCGGAGAGATGGAGGAAGCCAAGCGCACCAACACCCGCATGACCGCTTTCTCCGTCATGTGCTGCTTCGCCATCGGCGGGCTGCTGGCGGCCACCTCCGGGGTCTTCCCCCTGCTCTACAACACCACGGACGAGGTGCGGCACATCGCCTCCCGGCTGATCCTCATCACCTCGGCGGTGATGCCCTTCCACGCCTATACCAACGCCTGCTACTTCACCCTCCGGTCCGGGGGCCTGACCCGGCTCACCATGGTCTACGACTGCAGCTTCGTCTGGTGCGTGTGCATCCCTCTGGCCTTCGTCCTCTGCCGGCTCACGGCCCTGCCCTTTGTAGGGTGCTACGCCGCCGTCACCGCCACCGAGGGCTTGAAGGCCCTGTTCGGTTACCACCTGGTCAAGCAGGGGAAGTGGATACGGAACATCGTGGAGGGCTGAACCAAATGAAAAGGGCCCGCCTGCATGGGGCGGGTCCTCTTATTTTTGGCCGTACGAACGCTATTTCCGCACGGGGACGATCTCGATCCAGTAGCCGTCCGGGTCCTCGATGAAGTAGATGCCCATCTTGGGATTCTCGAAGCAGATGACGCCCATCTGCTCGTGCTTCTCATGGGCGGCCGCATAGTCCTCCGCCCGGAAGGCCAGGTGGAACTCCCCCTCCCCCAGGTCGTAGGGGTCCTTCCTGTCCCGAAGCTCCGTCAGCTCCAAAGCGAAGGGGGACCCCGCCTCGTCCTGGAGAAAGACGATCCAGTAGGACCCGTCCGCCGCCCGCTTTTCCCGCAGGGGCGTGAGGCCCAGGGCCTCCTTATAGAAGGCCAGGCTCCGCTGCATATCGAGGACGTTGAAGTTGAAATGGTTGAAGGTCAGCATGATTTCTCCTCCTTGGCGATGGTGTATAGATAGGCGCTCTTTTCGCGCCCGATCCGGCGGATGGCTCCCATGTGGCAGAGTACCCCGGCGGCGGCGCTGCTCTGTCCGGCGGGCAGGCCCAGGGCCTTGCCGAGGTCCCGGGCGGTGAACGCTCCCGGCAGGTCCGGCGGCAGCAGGGCGGCGTAGTCGGCGGGCGTCTTCAGCCGGACCGTGCCCAGGAACCGGGTGGGGGCGAACTCCAGGGGCGTCACGGGGCGGCGCTTTTGGCCCGTCAGCATCCTGAGCTGCTCCCCCTCCAGCCGGACCAGCAGGAAGGACAGGTTGGGGTCATGCAGCAGGGGCTTTAGATACGCAAGCTCCGGCAGCAGGGCCGCCGCCCGCCCCCGCTTGGGGCTCTTGCGGCGGCTGGTCAGCTCCCCCGTCTCCGGGTCCATGGTCATAAGCCACTTGGTCTCGATGACGGGCACCACCACGGTCACGGGATAGTAGGGCAGCAGGGCCGCCAGCTTCGGCTTCAGCTTATGGAGGTTCCGGGTCTGGACCTCGAAGACGCCCCGGTCGTTCAGCACGTCCGCCGTGTACCGGCCCAGCTTCACCTCGTGGCGGCTCATTCGATCATGCGCTTGAGCACCATGTGGAGGGTCTTCTCCCCCAGGGTGCCCACGCCCTGATCCGCCCGGCCCACCGCCTCCACGGCCCGGCAGGCCGCGGGGAAGGTCGATTCGTCCATGTCCCAATTCGTTTCCATGATAAGAGTATAGCGCAGATGGGAAGCGGAGTAAAGAAAAATCCCCCGGCACAGGCCGGGGGATCATGTTTAGGTGAGGTTTTGTCTTAGGCCATCAGACGATGCCCTGAGCCATCATGGCGTCGGCCACCTTGCGGAAGCCCGCGATGTTGGCGCCGGCCACCAGGTTGTAGCCAAGACCGCACTCTTCGGCCGCTTCCACGGAGGCGGTGTAGATATTGTCCATGATGTTGTGGAGCTGGGCGTCCACTTCCTCGGCCTTCCAGCTGAGGCGCTCGGAGTTCTGGCTCATCTCCAGACCGCTGACGGACACGCCGCCCGCGTTGACCGCCTTGGAGGGGGCCACGGTGAGGCCCTGACCCATGAGGTAGAACAGAGCTTCGTTGGTGGTAGGCATGTTGGCGACTTCGATGTAGTACTTGATACCGTTGTCCACCATCTGCTGGGCTTCCTTCATGCCGATCTCGTTCTGATAGGCGCAGGGCATGCAGATGTCGACCTTGCGGCTCCAGGGCTTCTCTTTCGGGAAGAACTCCACACCGAACTTGTCGGCGTAGTCCTGAGCGCGGTTACGGTTGGACGCACGCATCTCCAGCAGGTACTCGATCTTCTCGTCGGTGACCACGCCGTCGGGATCGTAGACATAGCCGTCGGGGCCGGAGATGGTCACGACCTTGGCGCCCAGCTGAGCGGCCTTCTTGCAGACGCCCCAGGCCACGTTGCCGAAGCCGGAGACCGCGATGGTCTTGCCCTTCATGTCCTCGCCGTCATGCTTCAAAACGTTCTCGGCA
>CACXNN010000146.1 GCA_902768995.1 uncultured Eubacteriales bacterium
GTCCACCTGGTCCACCTTGTTCAGGAACACGATGATGTAGGGCACGCCGACCTGACGGGCCAGCAGGATGTGCTCACGGGTCTGGGGCATGGGGCCGTCGGCCGCGCTCACCACCAGGATCGCGCCGTCCATCTGAGCGGCGCCGGTGATCATGTTCTTCACGTAGTCCGCGTGGCCCGGGCAGTCCACGTGGGCATAGTGACGCTTGGCGGTCTCGTACTCGACGTGGGCGGTGTTGATCGTGATGCCGCGGGCCTTCTCTTCGGGGGCCTTGTCGATCTCGTCATACCGCATGGCCACCGCTTCGCCGGACTGGGCCAGCGTCATGGTGATCGCCGCAGTCAGAGTGGTCTTGCCGTGGTCAACGTGGCCGATGGTGCCGATGTTGACATGGGGCTTCGTCCGTTCAAATTTTTGCTTTGCCATTTTCTCCTTGATTTCTTATTTTATATCGTTGTTTTAAAAGTGGTAGTTGTACCGGCCCAGGATGTTCTCCGCGATGGCCTCGGGCACCTTCTCATAGTGGGCGAACTGCATCGTAAAGGTGCCGCGCCCCTGGGTGTGGGACCGAAGGCTGGTGGCGTATCCGAACATCTCGGACAGGGGGCACAGGGCGTCGATGGCGGTGCCCATGTTCCGGGTCTCCATGCCGCTGATACGGCAGCGGCGGCTGGAAAGATCGCCGGTGATGTCGCCCACGTACTCCTCGGGGACCATGATCTCCACGTCCATGACGGGCTCCATGAGCACGCTGTTCTCCCGCTTGAGGCCCTCCTTCACCGCCAGGGAACCGGCAATCTCGAAGGCCTGCTCGGAGGAATCCACCTCGTGGTAGGACCCGTCCAGCAACGTGGCGCTCACGTCCATGACCTCGTATCCGCCCAGAGGGCCGGATTGGAGGGCGCCGCGGATGCCTTTGTCGATGGCGGGGATGAACTCCTTGGGGATCACGCCGCCCACGGTCTTGTCCGTGAACAGGTACCCCTCCCCCGTCTCCCGGGGCTCGAAGAGCACCAGGCAGTCGCCGTACTGGCCGTGGCCGCCGGTCTGCCGCACGAAGCGGCCCCGGGCCTTGACGGGAGCCTTGATGGTCTCCTTGTAGGCCACCTGAGGCTTGCCCACCGTGGCCTCCACCCGGAATTCCCGGATGAGCCGGTCCACGATGATCTCCAAATGGAGCTCGCCCATGCCGGCGATGATGGTTTGGCCGGTCTGCTGGTCCACGTAGGTGCGGAAGGTGGGATCCTCGTCCTGCAATTTCAGCAGGGCCTGGTCCATCTTCTCCTGCCCCGCCTTGGTCTTGGGCTCGATAGCCACCTGGATGACCGGGTTGGGGAAGGTCATACTTTCGAGGAGCATGGCGTGTCCCTCGCCGCAGAGGGTGTCGCCGGTGGAGGCGTCCTTCATGCCCACCAGAGCCACGATGTCTCCGGCGTAGGCCTCCTCCACCTCGGTGCGCACGTTGGCGTGCATCATGAGCACCTTGCTGATGCGGGACTTGCGCTGCTTGCCTACATTATATACGTAGGTGCCGCTCTTGAGGGTGCCGCTGTAGACCCGGACGAAGGCCAGCCGTCCCACGAAGGGGTCGGCGATGATCTTGAAGACCAGGGCCACCAGGGGCCCCTTGTCGTCCGCGTGGGCCAGCACCTCTCCCTTGCCCTCGGCGTCCGTGCCCTTGGCGGGGGGGATGTCGAGAGGCGAGGGCAGATACGCTACGATGGCGTTCATCAGGGGCTGGACGCCCTTGTTCCGATAGGAGCTGCCGCAGGTCACGGGGACTGCGCTGCCGGTGAGGGTGGCCTTGCGGATGCAGGCGTTGAGCTCCGCCTCCGTGATCTCCTCCCCCTCGAAGTATTTCTCCATCAGATCCTCGTCCTGGTCGATGACGGCCTCGATGAGGTTGTTTCGGTACTCCTCGGCCTGGTCCACCATGTCCGCGGGGATGTCCTCCTCCCGGATGTCGGTGCCATCGTCGTTGTAGTAGACCTCCGCCTTCATCCGCACCAGGTCCACCAGCCCGCGGAAGGTGTTTTCCGCGCCGATGGGGAGCTGGACGGGGACGGGGTTCGCGCCGAGCCGCTGGCGCATCATGTCGATCACGTTGAAGAAGTCGGCGCCGACAATGTCCATCTTGTTCACGTAGGCGATCCGGGGCACGCCGTAGCGCACAGCCTGGCGCCAGACGGTCTCAGACTGGGGCTCCACGCCGCCCTTAGCACAGAACACGGCAACAGCACCATCCAGCACCCGGAGGGACCGCTCCACCTCCACGGTGAAGTCCACATGTCCCGGGGTGTCGATGATGTTGATGCGGTGACCCTTCCAATAGCAGGTGGTGGCGGCGGAGGTGATGGTGATACCACGCTCCTGTTCCTGAACCATGTAGTCCATGGTGGCCGCGCCCTCGTGCACCTCGCCCATCTTGTGGATCTTGCCCGAATAGAACAGTATCCGCTCGGTGGTGGTGGTCTTGCCGGCATCGATGTGGGCCATGATGCCGATATTTCTTGTCAGTTCCAGCGGTATCTCGCGCATGGATGTTACCAGCGGTAATGGGCGAAGGCCTTGTTGGCCTCGGCCATACGGTGGGTATCTTCCTTCTTCTTCACCGCGTTGCCGGCGTTGTTGGCGCCGTCCAGGATCTCGCCGGCCAGGCGCTCACGCATGGTGCGCTCGCCGCGGGCGCGGGCATAGGACACGAGCCAGCGAAGGCCCAGGGTCTGCCGGCGCTCGGCACGGATCTCGATGGGGACCTGGTAGGTGGAACCGCCGACGCGGCGGGCCTTGACTTCCAGCACGGGCATGATGTTGTTCATGGCCTCCTCGAACACTTCGAGGGCGGGACGGCCGGTCTTCTCGGCGATGGTGTCGAAAGCCTCATACACGGCGGCCTGGGCAACGCCCCGCTTGCCGTCCAGCATGACCTGGTTGATGAGCTTGGTGACCACGGTGCTCTTATAGATAGGATCGGGAAGCACTTCCCGCTTGGGGATAAAACCACGTCTAGGCATAGGTGTACCTCCTTATTTCTTGGGGCGCTTGGCGCCGTAGAGGGAGCGGGCCTGCTTGCGGTTGGCAACGCCGGCTGCATCGCGGGTGCCGCGGATGATGTGGTACCGGACGCCGGGCAGGTCCTTGACACGGCCGCCGCGGATAAGCACCACGGAGTGCTCCTGCAGGTTGTGGCCGATGCCGGGGATGTAGGCGGTACCTTCGAGGCCGTCGGTCAGACGGACACGGGCGATCTTACGAAGCGCGGAGTTGGGCTTTTTCGGGGTCATGGTACGGACCGCCGTGCAAACGCCCCTGCGCTGGGGGCACTGCTTGAGGATAGGCGCGTTGGACTTATACTGCACCTGCTCCCGGCCCTTGCGAACCAACTGGTTAATGGTCGGCATGAGAATTCCTCCTGATAGAATGATGAAAA
>CACXNN010000147.1 GCA_902768995.1 uncultured Eubacteriales bacterium
GGCCCGTATGGGAGTCCAGGTTGCCCGTGGGCTCGTCGGCCAGGATGAGGGACGGATGGGCGGCGATGGCCCGGGCGATGGCCACCCGCTGCTGCTGGCCGCCGGAGAGCTCCGAGGGCAGATGGTGCCTGCGGCCCGTGAGCTGCACCCGTTCCAGGGCTTCCGCCACCCGGCGGCGGCGCTCCGAGCGCCGGACCCGCTGATAGATGAGGGGCAGCTCCACGTTCTCCTGGGCCGTGAGCTGGGGGATCAGGTTGAAGCTTTGGAACACGAAGCCGATCTTGCGGCTGCGGATCTGAGCGAGCTCGTTCTCCGTATAGTCCTCGATGGGGATGTCGTCCAGCAGGTATTCCCCGCTGTCGGCGGTGTCGAGGCACCCGATGATGTTCATCATGGTGGACTTGCCGCTGCCGCTGGGGCCGATGATGCTGACGAACTCCCCGTCCTGCACGGTCAGGCTGGCGTGGTCCAGGGCCCGGACGATCTCGTCCCCCACCTGGTAGGTCTTGCACACGTCACGCAACACGATCATGGCTGGCCTCCGTTCCGCCCGCTGCCGCTTGGCCGGCCGCTGCCGCTGCCGGAGGGCCGGCCGCTGCCGCTGCCGCCGGGCATGCCGCCGAAGCCGCTGCCGCCGGAGGAGCTGCCGCCCCGATTGTTGCCGCCGAAGCCGCTCATAAAGGCGTTGAAGTCGTTGGTCTGTTTCTTGGTATAATAGACGGTGTCGCCTTCCTTCAGGCCCTCCGTGATCTCGATGTAGCCGCCGCCGGTGAGCCCCGTCTTCACCTCCGTCATGCCCGAAAGCTCCCCGGTGGTCTCGTCGACGGAAGTGTACACGTAGGCGGAGGTCCGGGTCTTGGTCACCGCGTCCTCGGGCAGGAGCAGGGCGTCGTCCACGCCCTCGATGCGGATGGACACGGCGGCAGACATGCGGGGCAGCATCTTCTCCACTCGGTCAAGCGTCACCTCCACGGCGTAGCCCGTGACGCCGCTGCTGCTGGTGCCAGTCTTCTCGACGGCCGTGACCTCTCCGGTGAAGGGGTCCTCGCTGATGGAGGAGATGGTGACGGAGGCCGTCTGGCCCAGCTCCACGGACAGGATGTTGGACTCGTCGATGGAGGCGGTCACGATCATCTTCTCCTGGGGCCGCAGCACGGCGAAGGTCCACTCCACCGCAGCCTCCGCTCCCTCCACGATCTCCTGTTCCTCCGTGAGGGATTCCACCTTGCCCGCAAGGGGCGCGCGCACCACGCCCGCCGTATAGAGGTAGATGAGGTCGCTCAGATCCTCCTCCAGGGCCGCGCGCTGCTGCAGCAGGGCGTCGTAGTTGGCCGTAAAGGCGGTGTCGTTCAGATACATCAGCACCCGGTCCTTGGGGGCGTAATCGTTCTCCCGCACCGCCAGCCGGTACACGGTGCCCGCATAGCCGGTCACGTTCAGCGGCTGATGGATGTACAGGGAGCCCCGGCCCAGCTCCTGCCCCTCGCTGTCCGTCACGACGGCTTCCTCCCCCAGCAGGGGGCCGTTATCGGTGACGAGGACGGTGGCCGTTTCCCCTTGCATGGCGCTGACGGCGCCCTGGTAGACCCGGCTGGGCAGGGCCACGGTGACCTGGTCCCCCACGTTCAGCCCCTTGGCCGGAACGTCCACCGCCATATACCCGTCCAGGGAAAGGGTGAGCAGGGCCCCATGCTCATACATGACGGAGAGGACCGGATCGTCGTTCTTGCAGTAGACGGCCTTCACCCGGCCGTTCACCGTGGATTTGACCACGGTGCCCACCGACTCCTTGGCCGCGGCGGCGATGTCCTCGTCCAGCTGGCTTAGCTGCTCCTGCAGCTCATTCATGGCGGTCAACAGGGAGGTGAGGTCCAGATAGGCCAGCACGTCCCCCTCCGCCACGATATCGCCCTCCGCCACGCACAGGGAGCGCAGGGCGACGCTGCCGGGCACGGACACCTCCGTGGTCTCCTGAGCGGACAGGGTGCCGCTGCCGGTGATGGTGGTGCTGATGCTGCCCACGGTCACCGCGGCCTTCTGAGCCTCATCCTTGCTCTTCTCCCCGTAGGCCTCCGTGACCCGCTCCCTGAGGAGCTTCACGCCCACGGCGGCCCCGGCGATCAATATCGCCAGGACGATGAGCACGGCGGACAGGGTCTTTCTTCTTCTGTTTTTCTTTCTGGAATTGGCCATATATCCTTACTTCCCATGGTTTTTGTATCAGTCTATCCCGATTACCTTTAAAATAGCTTAAAGAAAGCTAAACGTCGTAAATACGTCGCATTTTCAATGCTGTGCACGCAAGCGAACAGGGCCCGCCGATCATCCCTTCGGCGGGCCCTGGTCTATTTCAGGGGGTCTATCTGGTTGAATGAGGTTTTATGCCTCTGGGGCGATCAGACGGGCCGGATTGCGGCGCGTCATCCGATCCAGGTCCTCCTCCGTGAAGCCCTGCCCCAGCAGGTCCTGGGCATACTGGAGCATGCCTTCGTCGGTGTAGGGGGATTTGGGCTGGCCGTAGTCGGTGGTCAGGAACACGTTCTCGCACCCGGTGGCCCGGATCATCCGGGCGATCTCCTCGATGGGGGTCCGGCCCCACAGGGTGGTGAGGTAGCTGTGTTCGATCATGGCGCCCCAGCGGACGGCCTCCACCTGCTGCTCCACGGTGTAGAAGTTGGCGGGGTTGTCGCAGTGGGTCAGCACCATCCGGCAGCCCCGGCGCAAGCCTTCCTGCACCAGGATCATGCCCTCATGGGCGCCCAAATGTCCGGTCCCCGTGGCTAGATGGTAGGCGGCCGCCACGTCCAGCACGTCCAGCACCTCCGGCAGCAGCCGGTCGTTCTCGTCCAGCACGGTCAGGTACGATGACAGGTCCGCGCCGGGATCGTTCCGGTGATGGTACCGTTGGTAGGACAGGGCGTCCATGGTGGGGAACCAGAGCATCCGGCCGCCGGCCTGGGCGCTCCGCTCCGCGGCCGCAGGGTTGATCCCGCCCACGGAACGGTTCAGCACGATGCCGCCCACGATGGTCAGCTCGGGGTAGAGCTCCCGCAGGATCCCCGCCCGCCCCGCGGTGTCCAGGTAGTGGCTTTTGATGGCGCCTCC
>CACXNN010000148.1 GCA_902768995.1 uncultured Eubacteriales bacterium
AGACGGCTACACCGTGAAGCCCTTCGACTACCCCACCGTGGGCACCCAGATCGTGCTGACGCTGAAGGACGACGAGGAGGGCGAGGACTACAGCCAGTATCTCAGGGAGTACACCCTCACCTCCCTGGTGAAGAAATACAGCGATTACGTCCGCTACCCCATCCGCATGATGGAGGAGAAGCGGGTGCCCAAGGGCGAGAAGCAGGAGGGCAAGCCCCAGGAGTACGAGAACGTCTCCGAGGACGTGGTCCTCAACTCCATGGTCCCCCTGTGGAAGCGCAACAAGAGCGAGGTCACGGAGGAGGAGTACAACCGCTTCTACCGGGACAACTTCTTCGACATGGACGACCCGCTGACCACCATCCGGGTGTCGGTGGAGGGCGCGGTGTCCTACACGGCCCTGCTGTTCATCCCCAAGAAGGCCCCCTGGGACTTCTTCACCAAGGGCTACAAGCGGGGGCTGAAGCTCTACAGCAGCGGCGTCATGATCATGGACGCCTGCGAGGACCTGCTCCCCGACTACTTCGGCTTCGTCAAGGGCCTGGTGGATTCCCCTGACCTGTCCCTCAACATCTCGAGGGAGATGCTGCAGCACGATCGGCAGCTGACCTGAAGAAGAAGATCCAGGCCGAGCTCAAGAAGATGCTGGAGAGCGATCGGGAGAAGTACGAAACCTTCTACAAGGCCTTCAGCCAGAGCATCAAGTTCGGCGTCTACGACCAGTACGGCATGAACGCGGACTTTTTGAAGGACCTGCTGCTGTTCTGGTCCGCCGCCGAGGGCAGGAACGTGACCCTCCACGAGTACGTGGCGGCCATGAAGGAGGACCAGAAGGCCATCTACTACGCCGCGGGGGACAGCCTGAGCCATTGTCTGGGCCTGCCTCAGGCGGAGCTCATACGGGACAAGGGGTACGACCTCCTCTGCCTCACGGACGACGTGGACGAGTTCGCGGTGCGGGTGCTCGGTAGCTACGAGGAGAAGCCCTTCAAGGCGGCCACGGACGACGATCTGGGTCTCGCCTCCGAGGAGGAGAAGAAGGCCATGGAGGAGAAGGCCGCCGAGAGCAAGGATCTTTTGGAGAAGATCAAGGCGGACTTGGACGGCAAGGTGAAGGAAGTGAAGCTCTCCGACCGGCTCACCAAGAGCGTGGCCTGCCTGAACGGCGAGGGGGGCGTGTCCATCGAGATGTACAAGGTGCTGAAGGCCATGCCCAACGCCGGGGACATCCCCATGGACTTCGTGCTGGAGCTGAACCCCAACCACCCGGTGTTCGCCAAGCTCTCCACCCTGTCCGACGAGGACCGGAAGCAGTACGCCGAGCTCCTGTACCAGCAGGCGCGGCTGATGGCGGGTTTGCCGTTGGACGATCCTGCTGCGTTCTCGGAGCTGGTCTGCAAGCTGATGTAAGAGAGGATTTTATTGAAAGCTTCGCAGCTTTTCTTGAAAGAAAAGCTGCCCAAAAGAACTTTAAGAAAGAGTGATCCTTTCTTACCTAAACCATTAACTATCCTTGTGCTTTTCTTTTTCCGCCGCTTTTTCTTTTCTCTGAAAGGGTGCGGAGCCGAGCGCTGCCAGTGGCAGAGCAAGCGAGGCGGAGCACGGGCAAAACAACGAGAAACCAAACGACGTGCAGGTTTCGACTATGTTTTGCCCATGGTAAAAAGCGGCAAAAATAAACCCCAGGGGGTGATCCTATGAATCCCAACCAACTGACACAAAAGAGCATCGAGGCCATCCAGGCGGCACAGCGGATGGCCCAGGAGCGCAACCATACCCAGATCCAGCAGGCCCACCTGCTGTACGCATTGATCGACGACGCCGAGGATTTGAACGCCCAGCTGCTCACCGCCATGCAGGTGAACGTGACGGGCTTCAAGGGGGAGCTGCTGAACCTGCTGAACGGCCAGGCCAGCTACTCCGGCGGCGGCAGCGGCCAGCTGTACGCCTCGGCATCCCTGGACCGGGCCCTCAACGAGGCCGAGAAGCGGATGCAGCAGATGGGCGACAGCTACATCTCCGTGGAGCACCTCATGATGGGCCTCATCGCGGAGCCCGACAAGGACCTGAGCGCCCTGTTCCGCCGGTACAACGTGACCATGGAGGGCTACCTTTCCGCCCTGCAGAAGGTCCGGGGCACCCGCCAGGTGAACTCCGACAACCCGGAGGACACCTACGACGTGCTGAAGAAGTACGGCCAGGATTTGACGGCGCTTGCCAAGGACCAGAAGCTGGACCCGGTCATCGGCCGTGACAGCGAGATCCGGAGCGTCGTCCGCATCCTGTCCCGGAAGACCAAGAACAACCCCTGCCTCATCGGCGAGCCCGGCGTGGGCAAGACCGCCATCGCGGAGGGTCTCGCACAGCGGATCGCCCGGGGCGACGTGCCGGAAAACCTGAAGGATCGGCAGCTGTTCGCCCTCGATATGGGCGCGCTGGTGGCCGGCGCCAAGTATCGGGGCGAGTTCGAGGAGCGGTTGAAGGCGGTCCTTGCCGAGGTCAAGCAGAGCGAGGGCCGGATCATCCTGTTCATCGACGAGCTCCACACCATCGTGGGCGCGGGCAAGACCGAGGGCGCCATGGACGCCGGGAACATATTGAAGCCCATGCTGGCCCGGGGCGAGCTCCACTGCATCGGCGCCACCACCCTGGACGAATACCGGAAGTACATCGAGAAGGACGCGGCGTTGGAGCGCCGGTTCCAGCCGGTGACGGTGGCGGAGCCCAGTGTGGAGGACACCATCTCGATTTTGCGGGGCCTCAAGTCCCGCTACGAGGTCTTCCACGGCGTGAAGATACGGGACGAAGCCCTGATCGCGGCCGCCGTCCTCTCCAACCGCTACATCTCCGACCGGTTCCTGCCGGACAAGGCCATCGATCTGGTGGACGAAGCATGCGCCATGATCAAGGCCGAGATGAACTCCATGCCCACGGAGATGGACGAGATCTCCCGGAAGATCATGCAGCTGGAGATCGAGGAGGCGGCCCTCGCCGAGGAGACGGACAAGGCGGCCCTCGAGCATCTCATGGAGATCCGCAAGCAGCTCGCCTCCCTCCGGGACACCTTCCACAAGATGAAGGCCAACTGGGAGAACGAGAAGCAGGGCATCAACAGGGTCCAGCAGCTCCGGGAGAAGATCGAGGCCGTCCAGCAGCAGATCGAGAAGGCGGAGAACGAGTACGACCTCAACAAGGCCGCGGCTCTGAAGTACGGCGAGCTCCCCAAGCTCCAGAAGGAGCTGGAAAGTGAGGAGGGCAAGTCCTCCGAGAAGGAGCATACGCTCCTCCGTGACCACGTGGGCGAGGACGAGATCGCCCAGGTGGTGGCCCGGTGGACGGGCATTCCGGTATCGAAGCTCCTGGAGAGCGAGCGCAAAAAGCTGCTGCATCTCGACGAAGTCCTCCACCGGCGGGTGGTGGGCCAGGACGACGCGGTCCAGCGGGTGGCGGACGCCATCCTGCGCTCCCGGGCAGGGATCCAGAACCCGGATCGGCCCATCGGCTCCTTCCTGTTCCTGGGCCCCACGGGCGTGGGCAAGACGGAGTTGAGCAAGGCCCTGGCCCAGGCCCTGTTCGATGACGAGCGAAACATGGTCCGCATCGACATGTCCGAATACATGGAGCAGTACTCCGTGTCCCGGCTCATCGGCGCGCCTCCGGGATACGTGGGCTACGAC
>CACXNN010000149.1 GCA_902768995.1 uncultured Eubacteriales bacterium
AAGATCAGCGCCTACGAATCGCAAATCTGAATGTGAATATAGGAGGTTTACCTATGAGCAAAGTAACCGTGATCGACCATCCTCTCGTACAGCACAAGCTGGCCCTTTTGCGCGACAAGGAGACCGGCACCAAGGCCTTCCGTGAGCTGGTGAGCGAGCTCGCCATGCTGATGGGCTACGAGGTCACCCGGGACCTGCCGCTGCAGGAGGTGGAGGTGGAGACCCCCATCACCAAGGCGTCCTTCAAGATGCTGGCCAACGAGAAGCTGGCCGTGGTCCCCATCCTCAGGGCGGGCCTTGGCATGGCGGACGGCATGATGAACCTGATCCCCCACGCCAAGATGGGCCATATCGGCCTCTATCGGAACCCCGACACCCTGATGCCCACGGGCTACTACTGCAAGTTGCCCGACGACATCCATGAGCGGGACACCATCATCGTGGACCCCATGCTGGCCACGGGCAACTCCGCCATCGAGGCCATCCGGCTCATCAAGGAGGCCGGCGCCAAGACCATCCGTCTGGTGTGCCTGATCTCCGCTCCCGAGGGCATCTATGCGATCCAGAAGGCCTATCCCGACGTGGATATCTATGTGGCCAGCATCGATGAGAAGCTCAACGAGCACGGCTACATCGTGCCCGGTCTCGGTGACGCGGGCGATCGTCTGTTTGGAACGAAATAACGGCAACGGGGCGTTTTTGCGCCCCTTTTTCTTAACCCCGAAAGGAGGAAGGACCATGGATTCCATGATCGACAAGATCCGCGCCGCGGAGAAACAGGCGGAGGACATCCGCGCCCAGGCGGTCACTGACGCCCGGGACATGGGTGCCCGCGCCCGAGAGGAGGCGGCTGAGCGGCTGGCCGCTGCGGCGGAGAACGAGCGTCAGAAAACCCGGGAGGCCCTTGCTAAGGCGGAGGAGGACGGCAAAGTCCTGGCCGCGAAGGTCCTTTCCGAGGCGAGAGAGGTCGTGGCCCGGGAGGAAGCTGCCGCCCGCGCCAAGCTCCCTGACGCGGTGGCCTATCTTATGGAAAGGGTCGATACACAGGTATGATCGTATCCATGAAGCGCCTGACCCTGGTGGGCATCCGCCAGGAGGAAGGTGACATTTTACGGGCCCTCCAGAAGATCGGGGCGGTGGAGCTCATTTCCGTCACCGCCGACGACGACGGAGGCGAGGGCGCCAGAAGATTGGACGAGGCCGCGGAGAGGATCAGCCGCTTCTCCGAGTCCCTGTCCGCCATCAAGCCCTACGCGAAGAAGCCGGGCTTTTTGGCCCCTGCCCGGGAGGAGAAGCTGGAGAAGATGCAGCAGGACGTGGGGGAGGCCGAAGCGGCTTCCGAACACATCCGGGCCATCCTGGAGGAGAAGAAGCAGATCGAGGGACGGCTCGAGAAGGGCCGGTCCACCTACGCCGCCCTGCTCCCCTGGGCGGATATGGACCAGGACATGTCCTCCATCGTCCCCACCAAATTCACCCACTATTTCATCGGCCTCGTGGATGCGGCGGGCGAAGCCGCCATCCTGGAGCAGGAGGCCATCTCGGCGGAGTTCTACGGTGAGCCGGGGAACCGGGCGGCCATTTTGGCCTGCCTTAAGGAGGACGCTCGGCTGGTGGCCGGCTTCCTCAAGACCCTTAACTGGACCGACGTGGTCTTCCCCCGCATGAAGGGCACGCCCCGGGAGGCTATGCAGGCCCTGGAGCAGGACGAGATCGCCGGCGAAAAGCGCCTCAGTGAGCTCCAGACCGAGCTGGAGAGCTGCGGCGTCAGCGCCGACATCCTGGAGAACGCGGCGGACGCCCTGCTCATCGAGCGGGACAGCCTGGCCGCCGACACCCAGGTGGAGAAGGACACCTCCGTCTTCCGCCTGGAGGGCTGGGTCCGGTCCGACGAGATAGACAAGGTGGAGCAGGCCCTTAAGTCTGTCACCGAAGCCTACTACACGGAGTATCGGGACCCGGCGGAGGACGAGACGCCCCCCACGGTGCTGAAGAACGACAAATTCAACACCCCCTTCGAATCCCTCATTACCCTGTATTCCCTGCCCGATGCTCGAGGCATCGACGCCACGCCCTACATGACGCCCTTCTACATCTTCCTGTTCGGCGTCATGCTCTCCGACACGGGCTACGGCCTGGTCCTGGCCCTGGGCTCCTGGCTGTTCCTGAAGCTGAAGAAGCCCAAGGGCGGCACGGCGGACCTCGCTAAGGTCCTCTTCTGGGGCGGCATCTCCACCATGGTCTGGGGCGTGCTGGTGGGCACGTTCTTCGGCCTGGACTTCGACGTGATCTTCGGCACCGCGGACAGGTTCCCCCTGCTCATCGACCCCACGGGGAACCCGGTGGGCATGCTGCTGTTCTGCCTGCTGCTGGGCATCATCCACCTGATCTGCGGCCATCTCATCAAGATGAAGATGTGCTTCCAGGACAAGGACTGGCAGAGCGCCGTCTTCGACAACCTGTCTTGGGTGTTCGTCCTGGTGGGCCTCGTGTTGGCGGCCCTGCCCATGGCGTCTACCTTCTTCGATCCCCCCTTCGAGCTGGGCTGGTACAACGCCCTGCACCTTAGCACGGTGGGCCTGGTTTTGATCCTTCTCGGCTCCGCCCTGGTGCTGCTGTTCAAGGGCCGGGATAAGAAGAACCCCATCTCCCGCCTGGCCTCGGGCCTGGGCGGTCTCTACGGGGTGACCAGCTATTTGAGCGACATCCTGTCCTATGCCCGACTGCTTGCTTTGGGCATCGCCACGGGCTACCTCGCTATGGTGTTCAACACCCTCTGCTCCATGCTCATGGGCGGCAGCGGCGTCATGAAGTTCGTGGGCTTCCTCATCGCGGTGGTGCTGCTCATCGCGCTGCACCTGTTCAGCATCGCCATCAACACCCTGGGTACCTTCGTCCACTGCGCCAGGCTCCAGTACGTGGAGTTTTTCGGCAAGTTCTACGAGGAGGGCGGTCGGGCCTTCAAGCCCCTGCAATACAAAACCAAGCACGTACAGATATCAAAGTGACTACAATAGGAGGATAACAACATGTTGGAACTCATCAAGGCAAATCTGGGTCTCATCCTGGCCACGGCTGGC
>CACXNN010000150.1 GCA_902768995.1 uncultured Eubacteriales bacterium
ACGGACAGCGAAAAGTATTGCATATATCATTTCGCGTGCTATAATATACAATATTTTGCAGCGGAGGAGAAAGGCTCAGCCATGTATCAGCAGTGGGAGATCACCATTCCGGAACTGACGGGGGACGAGCCCCGGAACGCCTACGTCTATGTGCCCGACGCCGCCGTGGTGGACGACGAGCGCCGCTACCCGGTGCTCTATATGTTCGACGGGCAGAACCTGTTCCGGGACGCGGACGCCTCCTTCGGTAAGAGCTGGGGGCTCCTTGAGTACGTGACCAGCAACAACATCCCCCTCATCATCGCGGCCATCGAGTGCAGCCACCACGACGAGCAGGATGAGTGCGGCGGGCGGCTCAGCGAATACTCCCCCTTCGACTTCGACAACTCCCAGTGGGGCAAGATCAGGGGCCGGGGCCGGATCACCATGGACTACATCGTGAACGAGTTCAAGCCCTTCATCGACGAGCACTTCCCCACCCTGCCGGAGCGGGAATTCACCTTCATCGGCGGTTCCTCCATGGGCGGGCTCATGACCGTCTACGCCCTCATGGCCTACAACCACTGCTTCTCTCGGGGCGCGGCCCTGTCTCCCTCGCTGGGGTTCTGCCGCCACGACCTCGAGGCCCTCATCGACGACGCCCGCATCGGCAAGACCGTCCTCTACATGGACTACGGCTCCCGGGAGATGCGCCGCATCAAGACCAAGCAGCTCTACGGCGACATGTCCGCCCGACTCATCGCAAAGGGTGTGTACCTGACCAGCCGGGTGGTGCCCGGCGGCAACCACTCCGAGGAGAGCTGGGAGCGGCAGGTCCCCTTCTTCCTCTCCACCATCCTCTACGACCTCTGATTTCGAAAGGAGCCATCATGAATTTCGTCTATATCTCCCCCAACTTCCCCGAGAACCACTGGCATTTCTGCGACCGGCTGCGCAAGAACGGCGTCACCGTGCTGGGCATCGGCGACTGCCCCTACGACGACCTCAGACGGGAGCTGAAGGAGTCCCTGAACGAGTATTACAAGGTCTCGTCCCTGGAAAACTACGACGAGGTGTACCGGGCCGTGGCCTTCTTCATCCACAAGCACGGGCGGATCGACTATCTCGAATCCAACAACGAATACTGGCTGGAACGGGACGCCGCCCTTCGACAGGACTTCCACATCATGAGCGGCTTCCAGCCCCAGGACATGCCCCCGGTGAAGTGCAAGTCCCTCATGAAGGACCGGTATCGGCTGGCCGGCATCCCTGTGGCCCTCTACCACATGGTGGACGATCGGGCGGACTGCCTGGCATTCATCCAGCAAGTGGGCTACCCTGTGGTGGCCAAGCCCGACAACGGCGTGGGCGCCAACGACACCTTCCGCATCGGCAACGAGGCGGAGCTGGATCTCTTCTTCGCCCGTCGGCCCAACAACGTCCAGTACATCATGGAGGAGTACATCGACGGGGACGTGGTCTCCTACGACGCCATCGTCAACAGCCAGGGCGAACCCATCTTTGAGACCGGCAACATCACTCTGGGGAGCATCATGGACATCGTCAATGAGGCCAAGAGCTGCCCCTTCATGATCCGCAACCCCCTGCCCGACACCCTCAGGGACATGGGCCGGGCGGCGGTCAAAGCCTTCGGCGTAAAGAAGCGGTTCATCCACTTTGAGTTCTTCCACCTGTCCCGGGACCAGCGCATCGGCAAGGCGGGGGACTTCGTGGCCCTGGAGGTGAACATGCGGCCCAGCGGCGGCGTCTCCCCCACCATGATGAACTTCGCCAACAGCACCGACGTGTACCAGATCTGGGCGGACATGATCGTCTTCGACGAGAGCCGCAAGGCCCTGGGCCAGCGCATGTTCTGCGCCTTCGCGGGGCGGCGGGACGCCCGCGCCTACGTGATGAGCCGGGAGGACGTGCTCAAGGCCTACCCGGCCAATATCGTGGAGGAGGGCCGCGTGGGCCTCGCTTTGGCCCCGGACATGGGGGACTACATGTTCCTCGCCCGCTTCCCCACCATGGAGGACGTGCTCAGCTTCTACGACAAAATATTGGAGGAGCGGTGAGGCCCTGACCCAAAGAGAAAACCGTCAGCGAAAAGCTGGCGGTTTTTTTGTATACAAAACAAGCACCCGCCGAGGCAGGTGCTTGCATGAGGTCCTGGTTAACGCTTGCTGAACTGAGGTGCGCGGCGGGCTGCATGCAGACCGTACTTCTTGCGCTCCTTCATTCTGGGGTCGCGGGTCAGGAACCCGGCCTTCTTGAGCTCGGGCCGAAGGTCCGGCTGGGCCACGCACAGGGCGCGGGCGATGCCGTGACGGATGGCGCCGGCCTGGCCGGTGGTGCCGCCGCCGTAGACGTTCACGAGCACGTCGTACTTCTCGAGGGTGTTCGTGAGGGTCATGGGGGCGCGGACGATCATCTTCAGGGTCTCGAGACCGAAGTACTCCTCCACGTCGCGGCGGTTGATGGTGATGGCGCCGGTGCCGGGGACCAAACGGACGCGGGCAACGGACTTCTTACGACGCCCGGTGGCGATGAAAGCGGTTTTTGCCATAGTCGTTTCTCCTCCTTATTTGAGCACAAGCACTTCGGGCTGCTGGGCCTCGTGGTTGTGGGTGGGTCCGGCGTAGATGCGCAGCTTCTTGAGCATCTTGCGGCCCAGGGGTCCCTTGGGCATCATCCGGCGGATGGACTCATACACCGCGAACTCGGGCTTCTTGGCGAGGAGCTCACCGTAGGTGATTTCCTTGATGCCGCCGGGGTAACCGGTGTGATGGATGTGGGTCTTGTCGGCCAGCTTGTTCCCGGTCAGGCGGACCTTGGCGGCGTTGACGATGATGACGCAGTCGCCGGTGTCCACATGGGGGGTGAAGATGGGCTTGTTCTTACCTCTGAGAATGGCGGCAACCTGAGAAGAGAGACGGCCGAGCACCATATCCGTCGCGTCCACCACGTACCACTTACGCTCAACGGTTTCGCCCTTTGCCATATAGGTCTTCATGGCGATTCCTCCAATGAAATATTGATACTTGCTGCC
>CACXNN010000151.1 GCA_902768995.1 uncultured Eubacteriales bacterium
GACACCGCCTACGCCCAGATGGCGGCGGAGGTCATCGGCTTGAAGGATTACACGGATGTGCACGTGGTTTCGAACCAGGATACGGACGTGACCCCCTTCGGCCTGGGCGCCTACGCCTCCCGGCAGACCTACATGTGCGGCTTTTCCATCACCCAGACGGGCCTGATCCTGAAGAAAAAGATCCTGGAATACGCCAACGAGCTGACCCGGATGCCGGTGTACGAGCTGGATATCGAAGAAGGGAACATCGTCCGCGCTACGGACGGGCGGGTGTTGATGCCCCTTTCGGACCTTGCTACGGAGGCATTTTACAGTCTGACCCACAGCGTCCATATCACGGCGGAGTCCACCTACCAGATCAAGACCAACGCCTACTCCTTCGGCTGCTGCATCGCCGAGGTGGAGGTGGACGTGCCGTTGTGCCGCTGCCAGGTCAAGAAGATCATCAACGTCCACGACTGCGGACGGCTCATCAACCCCGCTTTGGCTGCGGCCCAGGTGGAGGGCGGCATGAGCATGGGCATCGGCTACGCCCTGTCCGAGCAACTCCTGTACGACGACAAGACTGGCCGGGGCCTCAACAACAATCTGCTGGATTACAAGCTGTCCACCACCCTGGATCACCCCCATCTGGAGGCCCAGTTCGTGGAGAACCCGGAGCCCACCAACCCCTTCGGCACCAAGGCCCTGGGCGAGCCGCCGGCCACGCCGGTAGCCCCCGCCATCCGCAACGCCATCCTGAACGCCACGGGCGTGGAGGTGGACGATCTGCCCATGAATCCCAAGGTGTTGTTCAAGCGCTTCAGCGAGGAAGGCCTCATTCACGATCCCTGGAGAGAGGAGAAATAAGCCATGTACGATATGAAAGAACTGTATGAAGCCTTCTCCGTGCAGGAGGCCATCGAGCTGCGTCTTGCCCATCCCGAGGCCCAGATCATCGCCGGCGGGTCCGACGTGCTGGTCCAGATGCGGGAGGGCAAGCGGGCCGGCAAGGAGCTCATCTCCATCTACCTGATCGACGAACTGCGGGGCGTTAGCCTTGACGAGAACGAGGCCATTCGCATCGGCTCCCTGACCAGCTTCTCCCACATCACCCGTGACCCCATCATCCAGAAGTACATCAACGTGCTGGGCGAAGCGGTGGACCTGGTGGGCGGGCCTCAGATACGCAACATCGGTACCATCGGCGGCAACACCTGCAACGGCGTAACCAGCGCCGACTCCGCCTCCACCCTACACGCCTGGGAGGCCGTCATCGAGCTCACCGGACCGAGCGGCAAGCGGCTGGTGCCCATCAAGGACTTCTATATCAAGGCCAGCACCGTGGATATCCGGGAGGGCGAGATCCAGACCGCCATCCTGATCCCCAAGGAGAGCTACGAAAACACCTTCGGCTCCTACTACAAGTACGCCATGCGCAACGCCATGGATATCGCCACCACGGGCTGCTCCGTGAACGTGCGCCTCTCCCCCGACAAGCAGACCTTCGACCGGGTGCGCATCGCCTACGGCGTGGCGGGGCCCGTGCCCATGCGCGCCCCCTCAGCGGAGGCCCTCATCCAAGGCAAGCCCCTCACCATGGAGAATGCCGAAGCCTTCTCCCTGGAGGTGCTCAAAGATATCAATCCCCGGGATTCCTGGCGGGCGCCCAAGGCCTTCCGGCAGCATATCGCCGTGGAGATGGCCAAGCGCTGCCTCATCGAAGCCACCAAACGCTGCGGAGGTGAAATCAAATGAAGGATCAATATCGGCTCATAGAATTCAATCTGAACGGCAAGGACGTGGCCTGCATGGTGGATTGCCGGGCCTCCCTCACCGACATGCTCCGCAACGACTTTCGCCTGACCTCCGTGAAGAAGGGCTGCGAGGTGGGCGAATGCGGCGCCTGCAACGTGATCATCGACGGGGAGTGCTACAATTCCTGCATCTATCTCGCGGTCTGGGTCCGGGGCAAGCACGTGCGCACCCTGGAGGGACTCATGGGCCCCAACGGAGAGCTGTCCGACATCCAGCAGGCCTTCATCGACGAGACCGCCGTCCAGTGCGGCTTCTGCACGCCAGGCTTCATCATGTCCGCCGTGGAGATCTTGGAGAGCGGCAAGCTCTACACTCGAGACGAGTTAAGGAAGCTCCTCTCCGGGCATCTCTGCCGCTGCACAGGCTATGAGAATATCCTCAACGCCGTGGAAAAGACCATGAAGAAGCGGCTGGGGATCGCGGAATAAACAGTTGTAAAAAGAGCCCCCGGAGTGTATTCCGGGGGCTCTATGTTTTGTTTTAGGATTCCTGTGGAATGGTGGAAAGGCGTATGGCGTAGGCTCGGATCACGTTGCACAGCTCCACCCCGTCCCGCCACTCCACGGGAATGGCGCCGGCCCCCAGCAGCATGCCCATGATCTGGCCGCAGATGGAGCCGGTGGAATCGGAATCGCCGTCATGGTTTACGGCCAGGCGCACCGCCTGCGCATAGTCGGTGGGGAAGCTCAACGCGCTGTATACGGCGATGGCCAGGGCTTCCTCCCCTACCCAGCCCTCGCCCAGCTCTTTGATGGTCGGCGCACAGGGACGGCCCTCCGCTGCCAGGTCCACCGCGTGCTGCAAAGCGTCCCGGGTGCTTTCCGCGTTCTCGATCTCATCCACCTCGACGATCAGATCGTCCACGGCGTCCGGCAGGGACTGGCCGTAATACAGCTTCTGCAATAATTCAGCAAGAGCCCCGGCTGAAATATACCCGCCGGGATGGCCGTGGGTGATGGCCGCGACGCGGCAGCCCAGATCGAAGGGCTGCGGGAACACAGCGCAGGGAGCCACCCGCATGACGCCGCCGCAGCCCCGGCTATGGTTGATGGGATCAGCTAAGGTCCCCATCTTGCCGGAGCTCAGGCTGGAAAGGCAGGTGCTGCCGGGTGCCCGGGTGGCGAACAGCTTCGGCTCGTTCAGCAAGCCGCCTTCGTATTTAGCGCCTGGCATCTTGATCTTCGACTGGGTGTAGTACCAGCGCAGATAGGACCGATACACGCTCTTCCGGCGGCTTGTTCAGCCGGTTTGCATTAAGTAGCCCTTCGGCGGTAAAGAGGGTCATCTGCGTATCGTCGGAAACCAGGGTGCTGGCGGAAAGGTCGCGGACGCCTGCCCCGCCGAAATAGCGGGCGATATCGGAATAGCGCATGAACTCCACGGGATAGCCCATGGCGTCCCCGATGGCGCCGCCCAAAAGGCAGCCGATCAACCGGCTTTTCCGACCAGGCATAGACGTTCCTCCCTTCCCTTTTATTGCCCTATAGCATATCACGTGTTCATAGTTTGTTCAATATCTTTTTCTCATTTTTCGGGCAAAAATCGGAAGATATGGGGTCGTGACGCCTGCTTAATCACTATATATTGGGTAAGAATGGGATTCGACGGGAAGTATCACCTTTTTCGGAGGACGTGCCAGACGACGCCGTCGCCGAAGCCGCAGCTCAAATACAGAGCGCGCGGATCGGATGGATCGTTCAGCTTTCCTGAGACAGTCACGAAATCGGCCCTGCCCTTCATTCGGAACAGCAGCTCGTTGACGATGATCCTGCCCCATCCCCTGCGGCGATACGCGGGAGAGACCTGTATCCATTCCAGCACGCCCTCTTTGATATCGGCATCCAGTTCGGCGATTCCGGAAGCAACGATTTTATCGGTTTTATCATCCACAACGGCTAGCCAAAGATCCGGGGAAAAGGTGACATGGCGTCGATAGTTCAAGAGTTCTTCTTCCGATGCTCTTTCTTCATCATAGCAGGCGGCTATATGCTCTAAGAGCGCCTGAGCGCTGGGACGAACGAAGCGAAAGCCACTTGGAAGGGTCGTCTCCCCTATCCCCAGCATGGTGTGGATGAGTTTGAAGTAAGGGGTGTCCACGCATTGTTGAGCGACGATTTCGAGGCGCGGATCGTCCTCCCGCAGGATCAGCAGGTCTTCGGGGATGGGTATGCTGTTCGTCTTCCAGAACGGAAGGGACGATGCGCCGCAGGGGTCAAGGAGGTAGGTCGATTTATCCATGGGTTTAGTATAGCATGAAGAAGATTATTAAGCAATGATGTGGAGGTGGGGAGAGTCGAACACTCTTGCCTGCGGGCTCGCTCAGGATTCGGCTCTCAAGCGCCACTGGCGCTTGATTCACTACCGAATCCGGCCCTTATCGGGCCCAACTGCGGCCTCGCTCAGACCGCGGCTCTGAAGCGCCACTGGCGCTTCATTCACTACCGCGGTCAGTTCGACTCTTTAATCCCGCCTCCACCGAAAAGCGCCACCCACAAGGGGTGGCGCTTTTCATGGTGGAGGTGGGGAGAGTCGAACTCCCGTCCGAGAACATGATGACCCAACTTTCTACGAGCGTAGCCGTCGTACAAGTATTCCCCTTGCGGCGCTCCCAACGGCGGGATCGCCGGTCCGGTAGCTTCATAAAGTCCGGTCCGGGGCAAAGCTTACCCGGATTCGTTCCCTATCCTGAATGACGCCCGTATCTGAGACGATAGGTCTTCTCAGGCGGACGCTGTCACGCGCTTAGGCAGCGACAGGAAGTGCGTAGTTGTTGTCTGTTATGTTTAAACAGGTCCCGCTTTTAACGAAGCTCGGGGCTTCGGCTCGCTTATCCGGCCCTCACTATCCCCGTCGAAACCATTTCACCCCCATGGGATAGTTTACCGCACTTTAAAGTCCTTCATGCGCCGGTCCATCTCCCGATCCGCATCCCGATCGGCGATGTCGTGGCGCTTGTCGTACAGCTTTTTGCCCTTGGCCAGGGATAGCTCCACCTTCACCTTCCCGTCCTTGAAGTAGACGGACAGGGGGATGAGGCTGTATCCCTCCGCCTGCTGCTTGCCGTAGAGCTTGGCGATCTCCCGCTTGTGAGCAAGGAGCGTCCTGGTCCGGAAAGGATCATGGTTGAAGATATTGCCTTGCTCATAGGGGCTGATGTGCATGCCTATGAGCTGCAGCTGCCCGTGTTTCACCATGGCATAGGCGTCCTTCAGGTTCAGGGACCCCTTGCGGATAGACTTCACCTCGGTACCCGTGAGCGCGATCCCGCACTCCAGGGTATCTTCGATAAAGTAGTCAGGCCTTCCGGTTGACGGCGGCCACTTTTATTCCCTTATGAACGGGCATCCTTTCCTTTCACCTTTCCAAATAAAAAGCGGTACAACGAAATCTCGCTGTACCGCCTTTCATACAGCTTTTTTAGCCGAGGCACATGAGCACCAGCGCCAGCACGGCGATGACACAGGCACAAATAAGGGTGATCTTCTTGAGCTGAAGATCCTTCTTGGCCTCCCGACCCTTCACACCGAAGGTTTCGGTATCGCTGCCGTAGGCGGAGCCCAAACCGGCGGACTTGCTCTTCTGCATCAGCACGGCTACGATCAGCACGACGGACACGAGAACAAGGACGATTTCGATAGCAAGACTCATAAAACTTCCTCCCAAATTGACTGCGGTTGGTATTATACCACCATGTTTCACGGTTTGCAAGGGTAAGATTCAGCCCTTTTGGGCACTATTTACCCGGCAAAGAGGGTGGAACCGGTCATTTCCACAGGCTTGGGCAGGCCCAGCATATCGAGGAGCGTGGGCGCCAGGTCAGAAAGCCGTCCGCCTTCCCGCAGCTCCACGTCCTTCTCCGCCGCGTCCACGTACACGCAGGGTACGGGGTTGGTGGTGTGGGCGGTGAACGGGGCGTTCTCCTCGTAGTCCCACATGTACTCGCAGTTGCCGTGATCCGCGGTGATGAGGCAGCGGCCGCCGTTCTTCAGGATGGCGCCAACCACCTTGTCCAGGCACTCGTCCACGGCGTGGACCGCCTTCACAGCCGCCTCCATGACGCCCGTATGGCCCACCATGTCCGGGTTGGCGAAGTTCAGGATCATCACGTCGTACTTGCCGCTTTCGATCCGTTTCACCACCTCCTCCGCCACAAGGTATGCGCTCATCTCCGGCTGCATGTCGTAGGTGGGCACCTTGGGCGAAGGGATCAGGCACCGATCCTCCAGGGGATTGGGGGCCTCCACGCCGCCGTTGAAGAAGAAGGTCACGTGAGCGTACTTCTCCGTCTCCGCGATCCGAAGCTGGGTCTTGCCGTTGGCGGCCAAGTACTCGCCCAGGGTGTTCTTCAGGGTCTGGGGCTTGAAGGCCACGGTGAGCTTATCCTCGAAGGTCTTGTCGTACTGGGTCATGGACACGTAGGTCAGGGGGAAGAACCCATTGCGACGCTC
>CACXNN010000152.1 GCA_902768995.1 uncultured Eubacteriales bacterium
ATGACGACGAAACGACCGCCGCTGGTATAGCTATCACAGGTGGAAAGAACCAAGAGCTCATCGCCAAAAGAAGCATCGATGCCTGTATCGTACAGGGCCATAGCCTTAACGTGCTTCATGTAATCGTTGAACTGCTCTTCCGTGTCCAGCGATGTGTAGTTGTAGTAACGAAACCCCTTCTCCTCTCGATCCAGGACCCGCGTCCGCATCGCCACGATTACCTCATAGGTCCGCTCCTCGTACAGCGTGTCGAAATACAGCGTGGAGTGCGTCTCCCAGTAGGACTTGTCCTCGTATTTTTTGAGTCCGCCGAACATAGCCCCGTTCCGCATTTGGTGACCATACACAAGATAATAGCTTCCGTTCGGATCACAGTCGGAATCCACGAAAGGAACGCCGCTGTATGAGAAGTTACCGTCGAAATCGTGGCCCAGGTATTGCAGCGGCCGATCCGGGCTGTACATCACCGGGTAATCCACGTTCGTATCCGGAATGGTTATCCAGGCAAAGAAATCGTGATTCCGCTCGTATATGGGCAGATACCGCTCCAAACGCGTTGGCTCTGCCTGTTCCTCCGCTGCGGATCCATCCCCCGTTCCCTTAGCCAGAGGCTCTTTGGCCGGAGGATCTATGCCCTCTTCTCCGTTTTCACCGATCACGATATTCGTCTGGGTAGGCTTTTTCGTTGCCGCTGGCCTTGCCGTCGGCCGCGATCTGGACTCATCTCGCGGCGCCTTCAGGGCAGACAGTTCATGGAACGTGTCCGCTTCCTTCTCCGACTGCCGCAACTCACGAATGAGCATGATTGCGGATACCAGGAACGCGACCGCAAAGACGAAAGCCGCGATCAGAAACACTATATTCTTTTTTCCCTTTCTCTTCTTTTCCATCGGGTTTAGAATCGGATGCGGCGCTTGCAGCGCCGCATCCTCTATTCAGTCCTTCGCCAAGGCCGACGTGGGCAGTAGCGTAATGACCATCATCAGGCTCAGCATCAAGCAGATCAATCTCTTTTTCATAGGTTCTTTCCTTTCCTGTAGCGTGTCTTGGTAAGTGCCACGCGGGCTTTTTGTGCCAGGAAATATGTTTAAATATTATAAGCATTTTCCTTATTTTTGGGGCATAATTTACCTATTTAACCAGTCTATTTGATAATAGCACAACCAAGACAGAATGTCCAGCCTTTTATTTTCAATTTGTTCATACATTATTTGGAAGCCTCCCTTCGCCCACCAGCGGACGCGGTCCGGCCCGTGCTCCAGAGCATCTGCAGCGTCCGAAGAATAACGCCAAAAAAAGCGCTGCCGTTCCTGCGGCAGCGCTGTTTGTTCCTATATTATTTCATTGGCCTGCCTCGGGGAGGCAGTGCATATGGGTCTTACTAAGGACGCGGAAGCCCTCGGCCTTACCGCCCAGGGAGCGCAGGCCGAAGTCGGCGGCCCGGAGCTTCAGGTACAGAGCCACGCTTTGATAGGCCTCCGAATCCTCCGGGAACTGGGTTTTGTGACAGAGGACGGCGGAGAGCTGCCGCTGCAGGAGCCCCCGGGTCGTGACGAACCGGTTGGGCTTCGCCGTCATGTAGAAGGCCAGAGCCTCTACGGGGGCAGCGGAGGCCCCGTACTTTTCCATGATCTGGGGGAAGGGAGCGAAGAAGGCCAGGCGCTTGGCCGCCTCCCCCACCCTTCGATGGTCCACGTGGCATTCGCTCTTCACGTCCGGGTCCGGGGCCAGGATCATCTGGGGCCGGAAGTCGCCCACGACCCGGGCGACCGCCTTCACCAGGTCTTCAAAGTCGTAGAACCCGCCGTCGCTGAAATCGAGGAACCGCACGTCAGTGACGCCCAGGGTCTTAGCGGAAGCCCGGGCTTCCGCCTGGCGAAGGTGGATCAGCTCCTCCGGCGTGGTGCCCTGGGGGGCGTGCTCCAGGCCGTAGCGGCCGTCGGTGCAGATGAGGAAGCAGACCTGCTTCCCAGCGGCGGCCAGTTTGGCGGCCGTGGCCCCCGCGCCGATCTCGATGTCGTCGGGATGGGGGCCCAGGAACAGGTATCGGTCGAAGGATTCCACCCGAGGCGGCGGGGCGGCGAAGCGCAGGGCGAGGCGGGTCAGGCTCATGCTTGCTTCGCTTCCCGGCGGGCCTTCAGCTCGGCGCAGATGCGGTCGTACTCCGGCTCGTCCAGGGTGTAGTGCCTCACGTAGAGCACGTAGCTCAGGGCCATCAAAGCAAGGGGCAGCACGATCATCACCAGCAGCAGGCCCAGGGCCTGGCCGTGGGTCACGTTCTGCAGCAGGTCGTGGATCTTAGAGAGCTTGTCCGCCTCGGTGATCAAACTGGCGGCGGCCTGGTTCTCGAGATCGGAGATCTCCTTGGTGTACTTCGTCACGCCGATCGCCATGTAGGTGACGGAGGTGATCACCACGGTCAACGCGGAGGCCATCTTGGTCAGGAAGGGCCGCATGGAGGTGATGATGCTCTCGTCCCGGGTGCCGTGGATGTACTCGTTGTATTCCACGGTGTTGATGATGGAGATCATGAGGATCAGGTAGTAGCCGTACTGGCCGAAGTTGGCCACCATGTAGCCGATGGTGACCAGCAGGAATTTAAGGTCCATGCCGCCCAGCATCACAGACCCGGCCTTCATGGCAACGCCGGCGATGGACATGAGGATATAGCCCGCGATGGATATCTTGAGCAGCATCAGCATGAACTTCTTGCGGGGCACCTTCCGGGAGATGGCCGGATAGAAGATCATCAACAGGGCCGTCACGGACATGCCGATGGTGGTGAAGAGGCTATAGAGCCCGCCCTCGTAGCCGAACTCGAAGTAGATGTAGGTGGAGCCGATGCCGGAGACCACGATGGTGTTGCCCACCTCGTGGACTAGGAAGATGAGGGCGATCCACAGGAGCTGCTTGTTGCCCGTGATGGTGCCCCAGATCTTCTTGAAGCTGACGGGGGGCACGGGCTCCGCGTTGTAGGACCGGTCCTCATGGACGCCGAAGGGCCACGGTGGCGCTGCCGCCCAAGGCGCTCTTGCCGGTGGTCAGCATGGGGATCAGGATGCTGGCCGTGACGCCGCCGATGCCCGCGAAGAGGGTGGTGCGGGCGGTGAAGGTGTTCCGGGCGTCGCCGTCGGAGCTCAGGGAGGGGATCATGCCCCAGTAGGAGATGTCGCCCATGGTGTAGGTGATGCTGAAGAGGAAGTACATGAGGCCGAAGAACCACACGAAGGGCCACCCCTGGAGCTTGGTGTTGAAGGTGGAATAGATGACCAAAGAGGTGGAGATCATGCCCGCCAGTATCCAGGGCTTGAACTTGCCGTGCTTACCCCGGGTGCGCTCGATGATGTTGCCCATGATGGGGTCGTTCAAAGCGTCGAAGATCCGGGCGCCGAACATGATGGCCGTGATGGTGGCGAACTGGCCCGTGGTGAGCTGCCGGGTGAAGAGCACGAAGGTCAGCAAGAAGTTGGTCACCAGGGTGTAGACCATGTCCCGGCCCACGGTGCCCAGGGGGAACATGATCAGGTTCTGTCTGTCGCGTTTAGCTTGTTCCATATATCCTCCTCTGTGTTTCACAGGATTAGGTAAACTGTACCATCTTTCGGGGAAAAAGGCAACGGGTCAAGGGGGGGACCCGCGCATTATTTTAGAAAGCGGAACACCCGCTGGTAGAAGTCCCCGGCCTCCTCGTAGGCGGCGTGGCCCAGGCCCGGAAAGAGATAGAGGACGCTGCCGGGGATGCGGGCGGCCAGGGCCTGGGAACCTTCGGCGCCCACGATGCGGTCCTCCTCCCCGCCCAGGATCAGGGTGGGGCAGGCGATGTTGGAAAGTTCCGCCGAGGCGTCGAAGGACAGGATGGCCTGGGCGTTGACCAGGAACCGGTCGTAGGTTTCAGGCTTGCCCACGAAGCGGAGGAAGGGGTACATCTTCCGATACTTCTTGAGATAGGCCGGGGAGTAGCTCCGCTCCGCCGTGTCGATCATGAGGGCCTTGTGATCCCCCCGCCGGGCCATGTCCATCCAGCCTGGGACGCAGCTAAGGATCACGTCGTTCACGCATGGTGCGGTGACGGCCAGGACCAGCTTCTCCACCAGCTCCGGGTGGTCGATGGCCAGATACTGGGCGATCAGGCCGCCCTCCGACACACCCAGGAGGTTGGCCCTTTCGATGCCCAGGGCCTTCAGGGCCGCCGCCTGGTCCGCGGCCATGTCCCGGATGGAGGTGCCCTCGGGCAGGGGGTCCCGGCGGCTGAACAGATAGACGGTAAAGTCGTTCAGATAGGGCTTGTAGGGGCCCACCAGCAACAGAGCCTTCCCGGCCACCGTAGCGAGGCCGTCGGAGAGCCCCGGCAGGATCGCCAGTTTCTTCGGCCCGCTGCCGAAGGATACGTAGGGCATGG
>CACXNN010000153.1 GCA_902768995.1 uncultured Eubacteriales bacterium
CGGCGCTCCTCCACCAGCTCGAAGTCCGGGAACGCCGACAAAAACCATGCCCTGTTCTCCTCGTTCTCCGCGGGGGAGAAGGAGCAGGTGGAGTAGACCAGCTGCCCGCCGGGCTTCACCGCCCGCTGGGCCCAGGTCAGGATGGCTCGCTGCCGTTTGGCGCAGGCGGCCACGTGCTCCTCTGACCAGGCCGCCACGGCCTCCGGTTCCTTGCGGAACATGCCCTCCCCGGCGCAGGGGGCGTCCACCAGCACCGCGTCGAAGACGGGCCCGGTGAGGGATATGAGCTTCTCCGGGTCCATGGCCGTGACCACGGCGTTCTTGGCCCCCATGCGCTCCAGGTTGCTGAGGAGCACGTTGGCCCGGTTGGGCACGATCTCGTTGGCGAACAGCACCCCCTCCGGCACCTTCGCCGCCAGCTGGGAGGATTTGCCCCCCGGCGCGGCGCACAAATCCAGCACCGCCATCCGGGGCGTCAGCTCGAAAAGGCTCGCGGGCATCTGGGCGCTGAGCTCCTGGACGTAGTAGGCCCCGGCCGCGTGGAGGATATCCTTCCCCGGGGCGAACCCCTCCGGCAGCAGGAACCCCTCGCCGCCCACGGGCACGAACCCGGGCCGCAGGGCCCTCATGGCCTCCGGGGTCAGCCGCAGCCCGTTGGCGCGGGCGGCCCGCTTCTCCGGCTCATCCATGGCAGCCAGGTAGGCGTCGAAATCCGCCCCCAGCTGGCCCTTCATTCGATTCAGATACGCTTGGGGCAGGTTCATAGCTTCACGCAGGCCCTCCCGTTCAGCAGCACCACATACTTCTCCGTCACCGGCCGCCCGGTCAGGGTTTCGAGGGCCCGGGCGTACAGCTCCACCTGCCGCCGGTGCCGCTCCGCCCACAGGGCCGGGTCGCCCTCCACCCGGTCGGTCTTGTAATCCAGGAGCACGAAACCGTCCCCCTCCCTAAAGCAGGCGTCGATGACGCCCTGAAGGAGCACCCGCTCCTCGCTGGGCACCCCCAACAGCTCCTCCGTGTCCATGGCCAGGGTGAAGGGCAGCTCCCGATAGACCTGGGGGCTCCGGCACATCCGGGCGAACAGGTCCGTGCCCGTGAAGTAGGCGAGGTTCGCCCGATACCGTTCCCCGTCCCTGGCGGACAGGTACTCGTCCAGCTCCGCCGCCGTCATGGGCTTCAGGGGCAGCCGCCGCAAAAGCTCGTGGACGTCCGTGCCCCGGCGCAGGGCCCCCGCCTCCTCCGCGAAGGCGGGCTCGGCGAAGGTCAGGGTATGGTGCTCCGACAGGGCGGTGACGGAGGTCTTGTTGGGCACCCCCGCCGCCCCGGCAAAGGGATATTCGTAGGCGTACCGGCGGGCGACGGCCTCCACCAGCACCGGGTCCGCCGCCCCCAGGGCGGGCCGCTCCGCCGCCGCGGGCAGGGCGAACTCCTCCCGGGCGTGGACGAAGGCGGGCACGTCATGCTTCACGGTCATCAGCAGCCACGTCAGGAAGGACCGGGCCCGCACCACCCCGTAGGGGGTCACCGTCTCGGGCCGGTCCAGGGCCTCCTGGGCGTCGTTCACCGTGCCCACCAGCACCAATCGGCGCTTGGGCCGGGTCATGGCCACGTACAGCACCCGCATCTCCTCCTCCACCTGCTGCCGCCGGTTCAACAGCAGCACGGCCCGGCGGGACAGGGGGTCCCGCTTGACGCCGTCCCCGTCCACGAACGCCAGGCCCATGCCCATCCTTCGATGGAGGAGCAGGGGGGCGTTTTCCCCCTCCCGGCTGAACTGCCGGTTGAGCTCGCACAGGAACACCACCGGGAACTCCAGCCCCTTGGACTTGTGGACGGACAGGATCCGGACCACGTCGCTCTGGACCGTCTGGGCGGACCCCAGCTTGGCGGAATCCTGGGCGTCGTCCATGTATTTCAGGAACCCGTGGAGGCCGAAGTTGCCGGTCTCGTCGTAGCTCCGGGCCTTGCTGATGAGGGCGTCCAGGTTGGCCTGGCGCTGGGCCCCGCCGGGCATGGCCCCCATCTCCACGTAAAGCTCCGTTTCGTCCAAAATCTTCGAGAGCAGCTCCTCCAGATTGCAGATCATGCTCTCCCGCCGCCAGCCCTCGATCTTGTCCAGGAACCGGGCGGCCTTGCCTTCGGGGTCGTCCGCCGCCGCCTGAAGCAGGCAGTCCAGCAGCTCCCCCTGGGGGCAGCGGACCCTGAGGTCGATCAACTCCTCATGGGAGAACCCGCCCACGGAGGAGCGCAGCACGGACAGCAGGGGGATGTCCTGCCGCCGGTTGTCGATGACCCTGAGCAGGTTCAGCACCACCATGACCTCCACGGACTCGAAATAGCCCCCGGTGAGCTGGGCGTAGCAGGGGATGCCGGCAAGGGCCAGCGTCCGGGCGAAGACGCGGGCATGGTTCATGCCCCTGAGGAGGATGGCGAAGTCCCCGTACCGATAGGGACGGGGGTCCCCCTCCGCCTTCTCCCGGTAGAGCTCGCTCCCCATGAGCTCCCGGATGCGCCTGGCGCAGAAGCGGGCCTCCGCCTCGGCGTTCTCCATGTCCTCGGCGTCCTCCGCGTCCTCGGCCTGCCTGCGCTCGATGAGATGCAGCTCCACCGCCCCCTGGGGCTGGGCCATGCCGGGGCGCAGGGCCGCCTTCTCGTCGTAGACGATGGGGCTTTGGCCGGGCTGCATGAGCTTCTCGAAGACCCGGTTCACCGCGTCCAGCACCTCCGGGCTGCTGCGGAAGTTGTGGTTGAGGTCGATCCTGTTTCCGGCATCGCCGGTGAAGGTCCGAAGCTTCTCCAAAAACAGCCCCGGTTCCGCCATGCGGAAGCCGTAGATGCTCTGCTTCACGTCCCCAACGAAGAACAGGTCATCGCTCCGCTTGATCCGGTTCAGGATGGCCTCCTGGACGGCGTTGCTGTCCTGGTACTCGTCCACGATGATGGCCGTGAACCGGTCCCGATACTCCGCCGCGGCCTCCTCGTTCTCCAA
>CACXNN010000154.1 GCA_902768995.1 uncultured Eubacteriales bacterium
ATGCCCCTCAACGAGACCGGCCGCATGGGCTGCACCAACCCCTACGGCTGGACCAAGTTCATGTGCGAGGAGATCATCCGGGACTACGCGAAGGCCGACCCCGCCTGGTCCGCGGTGCTCCTCAGGTACTTCAACCCCGTGGGGGCCCACCCCTCGGGCCGCATCGGGGAGGCGCCCAACGGCATCCCCAACAACCTGATGCCCTTCATCACCCAGACCGCCTGCGGCGTCCGCCAGGAGCTGGTCATCTTCGGCAACGACTACCCCACCCACGACGGCACCTGCGTGCGGGACTACATCCACGTGATGGATCTCGCCGAGGGCCACGCCGCCGCCATCGACTATCTCATGGCCCACACGGGCACCGAGGTCTTCAACCTGGGCACGGGCGTGGGCTACTCGGTCCTCGACATGGTGAAAGCCTTCCAGGAGGTCAACGGCCTCCAGCTGCCCCACCGGATCGGGCCCCGGCGGCCCGGGGACATCGCCGTATGCTACGCCGATCCCACCAAGAGCCGGGAGCTCCTCCATTGGACCGCCAAGCGCACCCTGAAGGACATGTGCGCCGATTCCTGGCACTGGCAGCAGCTGAACCCGAGAGGATACGAATCGTAGGGGCGATTCATGAATCGCCCGCGTTACATGTAGACGAGGGAGAAAAGATATGCCCTGGTATTGCCTGTTCTGCAAGGCGGGACAGGAGCAAAACGTCATACGGATGCTGGAGGAGCGAGGGGCCCGGCCTCTGGCGCCCCTGGTGGTGCACCTGCAGCCCGGGGAGAAGGGCCTCGAACGGGCCCGGCGCCGACTGTTGCCCGGGTACGTGTTCTTCGAGCAGGAAGAGACCCCCGACTGGCCGGGGATCATCCGCTATTCCTCGGTGCTGAAGATCCTCCACTATCAGGACGAGACCCCGGAGCTCAGAGGGGCGGACCTGGACTTCGTCACCTGGCTCAAGCAGTACGAGGGGCTTATCGACGTCTCTGAGGTGGTGAAGGTGGGCACCAAGATCGCTTTCGTCAGCGGCCCCCTCATGGGCATGGAGGCTCAGGTCCTGAAGGTGAACAAGAGCCGCCGCCAGGTGCAGATCTCCGTGGGCGGCGAAGGGAATATGTTCCACACCATCTGGTGCGCCATCGAGTATATCCAGGACAATATGGATCTGGAGCTCCTCCACCAGCAATCTCAGGATCAGGAAAAAACGAAAAACTAAAGCTTATATTTTTCAGCACGGCGGTGGACAACGCCGTGCTTTTCTGTATTTATGCCTAAATCCGGGATTTTTCAGAATGAGCCGACCTGTTCCGGCCCGGTTGACTTTTTTTCTGCATTTTTATATAATACATAGGATTATAATCCTGTCAGTATGTGTATCAGTATGCCCATTTGCCTGCGAGGGGAGATCGCAGGTGGGCGCGCCTCTGGAGGACCCCATGCCCCAGGAGACAGGACGCTGAAACGGACGCACGCGCGGCCATAGCCGCCCCGGGACCGGACAGCCGACAGAACATGCTCTTGCCCATCGAAGCACGGAATGTGCTCCGAAGGCCGAAGGCATGGAAAAATGAGAGGGATAGGTCCCGTTGCGGGACCGAAGGAAAAGAGATGGGAAACGACAATCAGACGATCCATAAAAGAAAAAAAGGCGTGCCGGAGCAATGGCAGATCCTGTCGGTGCTCATGGCCGTCTATGATTTCATCGCCATCCACGGCGCCTTCCTGCTGGCGCTGCTGGCCCGGTTCGACTTCAAGTTTTCGGAGATCCCGAACCACTTCTGGTCGCCCTACGCCCATTTCATCACCGCTTACGCCATCGGTGCGTTGGTGGTGTTCTGGTTCTTCCGGCTGTACCGAAGCCTTTGGGCCTATGCCAGCTTCGCGGAGCTGGCCCGGACCCTGGAAGCCTGCTTGATCACCGGTGTCGCCCACGTGATCGGCATCACGGTCCTGTTCGGACGGATGCCCATATCCTATTACTTCGGCGGCGTGCTGCTGCAGACGGTGCTGGTGGTGGGGATCCGGTTCTCCTATCGGTTCATTCTCTATGAGCGGAGCAAGCGGCTGCCGGCGGGGGGGCCAGAGGGCCGGATCATGCTCATCGGCGCCGGGTCTTCCGGGCAGATGATCCTGCGGGACCTGAACGCCAAGGGGACCCAGAGCAACCGGGTGGTGTGCATCATCGACGACGATCCCAACAAGCATGGCCGCTTCGTGGAGGACGTGCCCGTGGTGGGCGGTCGGGAGGACATCCTGACCAATGTGGACAAGTACAGGGTCAACAAGATCTATCTGGCCATCCCCAGCGCCACGGCGGAGCAGAAGCGGGACATCTTGAGCATCTGCAACGAGACCGACTGTCAGCTCAAGCAGCTGCCCGGCATGTACCAGTTCGTGAAGGGCGAGATCAGCGTCAGCGCCATGCAGGACGTGTCCATGGAGGACCTGCTGGGCCGGGAACCCGTACGGGCGGATATGGAGGAGGTCTTCGCCTTCATCCACGGCAAGCGGGTCATGGTCACCGGCGGCGGCGGCTCCATCGGCAGCGAGCTCTGCCGGCAGATCGCGGCCCACGAGCCGGAGCAGCTGATCATCTTCGACATCTATGAGAACAACGCCTACGATATCCAGCTGGAGCTGAGGGACAAGTATCCCCAGCTGAACCTGGTGACCCTCATCGGCTCTGTGCGGGACAGCCGCCGGATGTTCCAGGTGTTCGACACCTATCGGCCCCAGATCGTCTATCACGCCGCGGCTCACAAGCACGTGCCCCTCATGGAGGACAGCCCCTGCGAGGCCATCAAGAACAACGCCCTGGGCACCTATAAGACCGCCTACGCCGCCATGGTCCACGGCTGCGAGCGGTTCGTACTCATCTCCACGGACAAGGCTGTGAACCCCACCAACGTGATGGGCGCCAGCAAGCGGCTGTGCGAGATGATCGTCCAGTGCTTCGACGCCAAGATCAAGGCCGGCAAGGCGGACCAG
>CACXNN010000155.1 GCA_902768995.1 uncultured Eubacteriales bacterium
GACCGACGGCATCCTGACCCCCAACGAGATGATCCCCGGGGAGACCTACGAGAACAGCCAGCGGATCAAGGTCTACGTGCTGGAGGTCCGCAAGGACAACCGGGGCCCCCAGGTGGTGGTGTCCCGTACCCATCCGGGCCTCATCAAGCGGCTCTTCGAGATGGAGGTCCCCGAGATCATGTCCGGCGTGGTCCAGATCAAGTCCATCGCCCGGGAGGCGGGTTTCCGCACCAAGATCGCCGTCTTCTCTACCGATCCCCAGGTGGACGCCGTTGGCGCCTGCGTGGGCCAGCGGGGCGCCCGAGTGGAGCGCATCTGCAATGAGATCGCCGGAGAGAAGATCGACATCATCGAGTGGGACCCCGACGTGGCCATCTACATCGCCAAGGCCTTGAGCCCCGCCAAGGTGCTCATGGTCTACATCAACGAGGATGAGAAGGCCGCCCGGGTCATCGTGCCCGACAACCAGCTGTCCCTGGCCATCGGCAAGGAGGGTCAGAACGCCCGCCTGGCCGCCAAGCTGACCGGCTGGAAGATCGATATCAAGAGCCAGAGCCAGGCGGAGAACGCCATGGGCGGCGTGGAGGCATAAGGCGTTGATGAAGAAGGTCCCCATGCGCATGTGCGTGGCCTGCCGGGAGATGAAGCCCAAGAAGGAGCTGATCCGGGTGGTGCGCACGCCAGAGGGCGAGATCGTCGCCGACGAGACCGGCCGCAAAAACGGCCGGGGGGCGTACCTGTGCCGGTCGGAGGCCTGCCTCAACAAGGCTTTGAAGATCCGGGCCCTGGATCGGGCATTGGAGCAGCCGCTTTCCGAGGCGGCCGTGGACGCGCTCAGGCAGGTGATCGCAGGTGGCGGAAACGAAGCTCTTTAACAGCCTGGGCCTTTGCCGCCGGGCGGGGAAGTGCCAGAGCGGCGAGTTCGCCGCGGCCCGCGCCCTGAAGGCGGGGAAGGCGAAGCTGGTGCTGCTGGAAAAGACCGCGTCCGAGAACACGAAAGACCGCTTCTCGGCCCTGTGCGCGGGCAGGAACATACCGCTCATGCTGGTCCCCGAGGTGGGACGGGCCATCGGCCGGGAGGGCCACGTAGTCATGGCGGTGACGGATATACAGTTTGCGAATATGATACGTGATGCGGTGGCATCCGAAACGGAAGTAGGGGGTTGAACGTATGGCATCTAATTTCTTTGACACGGCGAAGAGCGTCAAGAGCGGCGCAGAGGCACTGCTGGATCGGATCAAGGCCGATCGGGAGTCTCTGTCGGCGTTGCTTGCGTCTGCCAAGGCTGCGGAGAACCGGCTCATCGAGAAGGAGCAGCGGGAGCAGCGGGAGCAGGCGGAGCGGGAGAAGGCCGAGCGGCTCAAGCGGTTCCTGGAGTCCGGCGAGAGCAACGCCTATGTGGCGGACGAGGCGGACCAGGTCAGCGAGGCCACGGCCCAGGCCGCGCCCGAACCCCCGGCGGAGCCCGCCCCCCAGGCGGAAGCCCCTGCCCCGGAGGGACCCGTAGCGAAGCCCGTGGAGCAGCCTGCCCCCCAGGCGGAGGCCCCCGCAGCCCCGGTCCAGAAGCCCGCGGCCCCCGTCCAGAGGCCTGCAGCCCCGGCGCAGAAGCCGGCCTACGTGGCCCGGGAGGACCGTCCCCATCGGGACAACGGTCCTCGGCCCGCCGGCCAGGATCGCCGTCCGGCGGACGGTCGGCCCGCCACCTCCGCTGATCGGCCTCGCCGGGACAACGCCGGTCCCCGGCCCGAGCGGCCCCAGGGAGGACAGGGCGGCAGCCGCGCCGTCATCATCAACCCCAGCGCCGGGTCCCGGGATCAGAACCGGAACCGGAACAACAACAATTACGACAAGGACAAGAAGGCTAAGAATAAGAAAGCCATGCAGAAGGAAAACGGTCCCTCCGTGGTGTGGGACGAGGACGGCTCCATGGGCAACCGCCGCAAGGGCAGGAGCAACAAGCAGGAGGCGGTCAAGCCCGCCCCGGTGGTCATCGATCACGCGGTGATCACCTCTGAAATGATCACGGTGAAGGAGCTGTCCGAGAAGATCGGCAAGCCCGCCGCCGAGATCATCAAGAAGCTGTTCCTGCTGGGCATCATGGCCACCATCAACCAGGACATTGACTTCGATACCTGCGAGCTCATCGCCAGCGACTACAACATCACCCTGGAGCAGCAGATCGCCAAGTCCTATGAGGACGTGCTGGCGGACAACGCCCAGGAGGAGGATCGGGAGGATCAGCTCCAGCCCCGGCCCCCGGTGGTCACCATCATGGGCCACGTGGACCACGGCAAGACCTCCCTGTTGGATGCCTTCCGTCACAGCAACGTGACGGCGGGCGAAGCCGGCGGCATCACCCAGCATATCGGCGCCTATACCGTCATGTGCAAGGGCCGCCAGATCACCTTCATCGACACGCCGGGCCACGAGGCCTTCACCTCCATGCGGGCCCGCGGCGCCCAGGTCACGGATATCGTCATCCTGGTGGTGGCGGCGGACGACGGCATCATGCCTCAGACCATCGAGGCCATCAACCACGCCAAGGCGGCCAACGTGCCCATCGTGGTGGCCATCAACAAGATCGACAAGCCCGGGGCCGATCCGGACCGGGTGGCCCAGCAGCTGACGGAGTACGGCCTGGTCTCCGAGGACTGGGGCGGCGACACCATCGTGGTCCCCGTGTCCGCCAAGAAGAACATCAACCTGGATACCCTCCTCGAGATGGTCCTCCTGCAGGCCGACGTGCTGGAGCTTCGCGCTAATCCCAACCGCCTCGCCAAGGGCACCGTCATCGAGGCCAAGCTGGACAAGGCCCGGGGCCCTCTGGCCACCGTCCTGGTCCAGAACGGCACCCTGAAGAAGGGCGACACCATCATTGCCGGCACGGCCTACGGCCGCATCCGCGCCATGATCGACGACAAGGGCCGCACGGTCAACTCCGCCGGTCCCTCCACGCCCGTGGAGATCCTGGGCTTC
>CACXNN010000156.1 GCA_902768995.1 uncultured Eubacteriales bacterium
GTGGCGGACAAAGGCGTCCCCAGGAAGGAACCGGCCTCCCTGTACACGTATTGCTCCACGATCCCCGGCAGGCTCTTTTCCAGCTCCCGATCGATGAGCTTGCCCAGGGTATTTACGTACACGTCCTCCAGGCTCCCACTCCGCAGGAAGGGGAGCTTTTCGTCGGTCCGATGGGACAGCTGCCGGGCAAAGGATTCCCCCAGCTTCGCCTGGGAGGCTTTTTTGACCAGATACGTACAGAGAAGGGTGGAAAGCTCTTCTCTTTTTTGTACGTAGGATTCCGCGCCGAAGGTCTCGATCAGCAGCTCCCGGGGCGTCTTCTCCGTGGCGGCGGCCGAATCGAAGAGGCGATCGAGCCAGGCCCCGATGGACGCCTTCGCTTCGGGGGTGTCCAGGGCTTCGGACACGACTTCGGGAGAAAACAGCTCCTTTTCGATGAGCTCCCCCAGGCTGTCCGCGATGCGGGCCTGCTCCTTGGGAATGAGCCCGGGGGTGAAGGGCAGCTTCCACTTGCCTATATAGATGGGCTTGAACGGGCGAAAGAGCATGCCCACGGCAAGGGTGTTGGTCCCATAGCCGATGACGGCGCCCATGAGGATGGAGAAAAGCAGGGAGAGCATAGGGGTTATTCTTCGCCGTGGGCGGGGTGTTTATGCTTCTTCTTGCCCGTGCGGAAACGGCCGGTGATCACGGATGCCATGACCAGGAGCCCGTCCGCCAGCGCCAGCAGGGAGAACGCCCACAAAAGCCCTTTGGTGATGCCGTTTCGGAGGAAGTTCATGGTGGGGTTGAACCCGTCCAGCACCAGGAAGATCATCATCATAAGGGACAGGACGATCAGGACGGCCTGCAATACCTTAACCAACAGTCGCATTTACGGCTCCTTTCCAAAGGTCTCTCGAATGATCAGACAGTCGCTGACGGAACGGCCCCCCTTATAGGGGTCGTTGAGCACGCTGCCGTTATAGTACATCTCCGCGGACCGACCGCCGTCCATGTTGTAGGCGGCCTTGCACCCAAGGTCGGCGAACAGCTGGGAGAACTGCTCCAGCGTGAGGCCGGAGGCGTCGTCGGTCCGGCCGTCCACCACCACGAAGCAGTAGTGGCCCGGCTCGTAGTACCCGATGCCGGCCCGGGGGTTGGCCCGGCGGATATTTTTGCTGGTGTTCAGTTGTTCGTCCGGGATGGGCTGGCCCTGCTCGTCCAGCAGCAGGGGCCCGAAGCTCCAGGCCTGGTAGGCCCCGTCGGCGATGGCCTGCTCCAGCGAGAAGGCGTCCGGGGAGAAGGTCCGCATGGTCCCGTCGTAGTAGAGGACGCAGATGTCGAAGGTGCTCTTTTCCTGCCGATGGACGATGCCGTTTCGGATCACGATGCCCGCGTCCTGGTTGCCGTAGGTGTCCCCGGTGATGGCCAAAAGGGCGCCGCTGCGCTTGCCCATGTCCTTCACGCTCTCCCGAAGGCCGCTGCCGAACCGGTCCTTGGCCAGGACCGATTCGAACTGGAACACGTCCACAAGATAGATGTCGGCCAGATAGTACATGGCGGTCTTCGCCTTGCCGTACTGGACCTTCGAGATATGGATGGCCAGGTCTGGGCTGGAGTAGCCCTGCTCGTCGGATACCACCGTATAGGTGAACTGATCGGCAAACTTATCTATCCAGGGGACGTATACCGGCGTAGGCTCCGGCGTGGCAACCGGCTTGTTGGCTTCGGCGGATGGATCGGGCGTGGCCGAAAGGTCCGGCTTTTCCTCTGCCTGGGCCACGAGGGCGGGGGTAGGCGTGGCGGTGACGAGGCCGGCGCTCATGCGTTCCTTGGGCCGGGCGTGGTGGAACCAGGCGAAGGTCAAAAGGCTGACGGCCAACAGCATCAGCGTGGCGACAGCCGTTCGAATGGATTCGAATATGATGCGCTTTCGGCGCATTTCCTTCTTTTCGTGCTTCATCGACACAGAGTATAGCACAGGTCTCTCTCTTCATGCAACTGCATGATTGAAGGGGCCACTTTCGGGCCATCCTGTGCAGGGGAGGGGATACGCAGGAAGAGAGGTTTCGTGATTGAATAAAGTAGTGATCTGCGGCGTGGACACGTCCACGCTGCCCACGTTGAACCAAAACGAGATGCGCCGGCTGCTGGAACAGGCGAAGGCGGGGAACATATCGGCGAGGGAGAAGCTGGTGACGGGAAATCTGCGGCTGGTGCTTTCGGTGATCCAGCGCTTTTCCAATCGTTCGGAGCAGGCGGACGATCTGTTTCAGGTGGGCTGCATCGGCCTTATGAAGGCCATCGACAATTTCGACATATCCCAAAACGTTCGTTTTTCCACCTACGCGGTGCCCATGATCGTCGGGGAGATCCGGCGGTTTTTGCGGGATTATACGGCGCTTAGGGTGTCCCGGTCCCTGCGGGACATGGCGGGCAAGGCCATGCAGGTGAAGAAGCGGCTCACCGACGAACTGAATCGGGAGCCTACGGTGGGGGAGATCGCCAAGGAGATGGATTTATCCGAAGCGGAGGTGGTCTACGCCCTGGATGCGGTGGTGGACCCGGTGTCCCTGTTCGAGCCTGTGTTCCACGAGGACGGGGACGCCCTGTATGTGATCGACCAGATTCGAGACGACGCTTCGGGGGAAGGGCGGTGGCTGGACAGCATTGCCCTGGAGGAGGGCATCCGCCACCTGAACGAACGGGAGCAGCGGATCGTGAAGCTGCGGTATTTTCAGATGAAGACCCAGATGGAGGTGAGCCGGGAGATCGGCATCTCCCAGGCCCAGGTGTCCCGACTGGAAAAGGGGGCCCTGGAACGGCTGAAAAAGTATATTTAGCTTGAACCGAAGCCCATTCGGGAGTACAATACAATAAAGTTGCTCCCGGGGGTCGAAGGAATGAAGGTCAGGGATAGGATCGTGTCATGGGCTACGCTGCTCTGCTTCGTTGCCGGAGCCGCGCTGGGCCTGATCC
>CACXNN010000157.1 GCA_902768995.1 uncultured Eubacteriales bacterium
ACCAAGCACGTACAGATATCAAAGTGACTACAATAGGAGGATAACAACATGTTGGAACTCATCAAGGCAAATCTGGGTCTCATCCTGGCCACGGCTGGCGCCGTCGTCGCCGCAGCCGGCGGCATCCTGGGCAGCGCCATCGGCGTAGGCATCGCGGGCGAAGCCGCCGCGGGCCTGGTCTCCGAACAGCCGGAGCGCTTCGGCAACGCCCTCGTTCTGCAGCTGCTCCCCGGTACCCAGGGCATCTACGGCCTGGTGGTGGCGGTGTTCATCGCCATGCGCGCGGGCCTGCTCCCCGGCGGTGCGGTGGACGTGGCGGTCTCCCAGGGCTGGCAGCTGTTCTTCGCGGCCTTCCCCATGGCCTTGGGCGGCCTGGTGTCCGCCATCCATCAGGCCCGCGTCTCTGCCTCCGGCATCAACGCCATCGGCAAGCGGTCTGAGGAGTTCGGCCACTGCATGCTGATGGCCATCATGGTGGAGACCTACGCCATCTTCTCCCTGCTCATTTCCATGCTGCTGATCTTTGGCGTCGACCTTTGAGGTAGCGCCATGGAGAATCCGGGAAATCGCGCAGACAAGCTGATCGGGCGCATCCTGGGTGAGGCCGAGGCGGACGCCAAGGCGGCCCGGGACAAGGCGGCGGAAAGCTGCCGCGCTGTGATGGCTGACTGCGACAAAAAGATCGCGGAGCGGGCTGAGATCGGCGCCGCCAGTCGCGACACCGCCGTGAAGGGGGTGCTGGACGGGGCGCGGACCCGTGCCGAGCTGGACGGGCGCAAGGAGACGCTGAGCGTGCGCCGGCGGATACTGGACGAAGCCTTCGCCGCCGCCGCCCAGGAGCTCAACGCCCTGGCCGGCTCCCGTCGGGAAGCCATCCTGCTGCGGCTCCTCACCACGGAGGCTGCCGAGGGCGACGTGGTCCTGCCCGCGAAGCAGGACAGGCCCGTCATCGAAAAGCTGCTCTCTCAGGTCCCCGTCAAGCTGACCCTTGCCGACGAGGACGCTCCCTTCGAGGGGGGCTTCCTGCTGCGGGGCGGGAGCTATGAGAAGGACTGCTCCTTGAACGCCCTCATGGCGGAGTTGCGCCTCAAAGAGGAGACCAACGCGGCCCGCATACTGTTCACCTGATAAAGGGAGGCGACCCTATGGCACAAAAAAGCTACGCATACGCCTGTGCCCGCGTCAGCGCGCTCTCTAAGCGTCTGCTGGACGACACGGCCCTCAAGCGCATGGCGGAGGGGTCCATGGGCGACGCGCTGCGCATCTTGATCGACGACCGCTACGGCAACCTGCCCGACGCCGGCGAAGGCGACGGGGAGAGGATGATCGAACGGGAGCTGATCGCCATGCGGGAGGAGGTCAGGAGCATCTCCCCCGAGCCGGCGATCACGGACCTGTTCCTGCTCCAAAGCGACGTCATGAACCTGAAGACCCTCATCAAGGCCCGACTCCTGGAACAGAAGGACATCGCCTGGCAGGCAGGCGGCCTCTACGACCGGGAGACCCTGGAGAAGGCCGTCAGCGAGCAGGACTACAGCTTCCTGCCCGAGGACATGGTGAAGGAGCTGAACGCCCTGGAGAAGCGGCTGTCCGTCAGCGTGGAGCCTCAGTATATCAGCATCGCCCTGGACCGTGCCTACCTCCGGCACGCCCTGAAGGCCGCGGCGAAGAACAAGGACTTTTCCCACTACTTCAAAGCTAAGGCCGACTTTGACAACGTCCTCACCTTCCTGCGGGTCCGCGCCATGGGCGGCGGCCGGGGCATGCTCAAGGACGTGCTGCTGGTGGAGGGCGGCATCCCCTTCAAGGCCTTCTTCGAGGGGTACGATCTTTCCGTGGAGGGCTTCGGCCGGATCGTGGAAAGCTCCGTCTGCCGCCGCCAGATCGCCAACGCCCTCGACAAGATGTACGGCACCGGCAATATCGGCGAGGTGGAGAAGGCCCGGGACAACTATCTCATGTCCCTCATCGCCGCCCACAAGCACGACGCCATGAGCCTCTTCCCCGTGGTGGGGTACATCATCGCCAAGGAGCGGGAGGCCCAGAACGTGCGGCTCATTTTGACGGTGAAGCGCAACGGGCTCAGCGACAGCGTGATCGCGGAAAGGCTGGTGAAGCTCTATGGCTAAGGCGAAGATGGCCGTCATCGGCGACAAGGACTCCGTCATGCTCTTCAAAGCGGTGGGCATCGACGTGTTCTACGAGACCGACGGCGAAAAGGCCAACCGGCAGATCAAGCAGCTCGCCCGGGAGGGCTACGGGGTGATCTATCTCACCGAGACCCTGTATCCCCTGTGCGCGGACGCTATCGAGACCTTTAAGACGGAACCCTATCCCGCCATCATCCCCATCCCGGACGTCCACGGCTCTCAGGGCACGGGCATCCGCAACCTGAAGGGGTACGTGGAAACGGCTGTGGGCGTGGATATCCTATTCAATAATTAAAGAGAGGCAAACCATATGCAAGGTACGATCGTAAAAGTTTCAGGGCCCCTCATCGTGGCAAGCGGCATGGCGGACGTGCAGATGTTCGACGTGGTCCGCGTGTCGAAGCAGCAGCTTATCGGCGAGATCATCGAGCTTCGGGGAGACAGGGCCTCCATCCAGGTCTACGAGGAGACCGGCGGCATCGGCCCCGGGGAGCCCGTGTTCACCACCGGCGCGCCCCTATCCGTGGAGCTGGGGCCTGGCCTCATCGAGTCCATCTACGACGGCATCCAGCGCCCCCTCACCAAGATCCGGGAGCAGGCGGGGGACAGGATCCCTCGCGGCGTCATGGTGGACGCGCTCGACCACGAGAAGCTGTGGGGCTTCACCCCCGTGGCCAAGGTGGGCGACGAGCTCACCGGCGGCGACGTGCTGGGCACCGTCCAGGAGACGGAGATCGTCACCCACAAGATCATGGTGCCCCCCGGCGTGTCCGGCAAGCTCACCTGGATCTTGCGAGGCCAACATCGTCACCCCCATCGCCAAGCTGGAAAAGGACGGCAAGGAGATCAAGCTCCCTATGCTCCAGCGCTGGCCCGTGCGCCGGGGCCGTCCCTATAAGGAAAAGCTGCCCCCCACGGAGCCCATGGTCACCGGCCAGCGGGTCATCGACACCCTGTTCCCGGTGGCGAAGGGCGGCGTGGCCGCCGTGCCCGGCCCCTTCGGCAGCGGCAAGACCGTGGTCCAGCATCAGCTGGCCAAGTGGTCCGACGCGGACATCATCGTCTACGTGGGCTGCGGCGAGCGCGGCAACGAGATGACCGACGTGTTGATGGAGTTCCCGGAGTTGTTTCCCTCATGAAGCGGACCATCCTCATCGCCAACACCTCGGACATGCCCGTGGCCGCTCGTGAAGCGTCCATCTATACCGGCATCACCATCGCGGAGTATTTCCGCGACATGGGCTATAAGGTGGCCATCATGGCCGACTCCACCTCCCGCTGGGCCGAGGCCCTTCGTGAGATGTCCGGCCGTCTCGAGGAGATGCCCGGTGAAGAGGGCTATCCCGCCTATTTGAGCTCCCGTCTCGCAGAGTTCTACGAGCGGGCCGGCGTGGTGAAGGTC
>CACXNN010000158.1 GCA_902768995.1 uncultured Eubacteriales bacterium
CCGTGTCTCCCAGGTGGAGGGCCAGAAGGCCAAGCCCGGCAACTTCCTGCTCATGCACGCCATGGGTCCCAACGTGGCCGGCGTCATCGGCTCGGCCATCGCGGCGGGCGTGTTCCTGTCCCTGTTTAAGTGAGGTAGACTATGGCCAATAAACTGTACATCACCGATACCATCCTGCGGGACGGCCACCAGAGCAAGGCGGCCACCCGGATGCCCCTCTCCGACATGCTCCCTGCCTGCGAAGCCCTGGACAACATCGGCTTCTGGTCTCTGGAGGTGTGGGGCGGCGCCACCTTCGACGCCTGCCTTCGGTACCTGAACGAGGATCCCTGGGAGCGGCTTCGCAAGCTCCGCAAGGCCCTGCCCAAGACCAAGCTGCAGATGCTCTTCCGCGGCCAGAACATCCTGGGCTACAAGCACTACGCCGACGACGTGGTGGAAGCCTTCTGCCGCAAGGCCATCGAGAACGGCATCGACATCATCCGCATCTTCGACGCTCTGAACGACACCCGGAACCTGGAAGCCGCCATCAAGTACACCAAGAAGTACGGCGGCTGGTGCGAGCCGGCGTTGAGCTACACCATCTCCCCGGTCCACAGCGAGGAATACTTCGTGAAGCTCGCTAAGGAGCTGGTGGAGATGGGCGCTGACTCCATCTGCATCAAGGACATGGCGAACCTGCTGCTGCCCTACGACGCCTACAGCCTGGTGAAGAAGATGAAGGCGGAGCTGGGGGATATCCCCATCCACCTGCACACCCACAACACCACCGGCACCGGCGACATGACCAACCTCATGGCCGCCCAGGCCGGCGTGGACATCGTGGACACCTGCCTCAGCCCCTTCGGCAACGGCACCGCCCAGCCCGCCACCGAGTCCCTGGTCGCCACCTTGAAGGGCACCGAGCGGGACACCGGTCTGGACCTCAACGCCCTGGCCGAGGTGGCCAAGCACTTCCGCAAGGTCCAGGAGAGGATGATGCAGGAGGGCATCTACACCACCAAGTCCATGATGGTGGATACCAACACCCTCATCTATCAGGTGCCCGGCGGCATGCTCAGCAACCTGGTCAAGCAGCTCAAGGACGCCGGCGCCGAGGATAAGTACTACGACGTGCTGGCGGAGATCCCCCAGGTCCGCAAGGACTTCGGTTATCCGCCCCTGGTGACCCCCACCAGCCAGATCGTGGGCACCCAGGCCGTGTTCAACGTGCTCATGGGCCGCTACAAGACCTTCCCCAACAACAGCAAGGATCTGCTGCGCGGCGCCTACGGCAAGGTGCCCGGCGAGGTCAACGAGGAGGTCCGCAAGATGGCCATCGGCGACGAGAAGGTCATCACCTGCCGTCCCGCCGATCTCATCGAGCCGGAGCTGGAGAAGTACAAGAAGGAGCTGGGCGAGCAGGCCCATCAGGAGGAGGACGTGCTGAGCTACGCGCTCCTGCCCCAGGTGGCCAAGAAGTTCTTCGACGTCCGCGACGGCCTCGTGAAGCCCGAGCCGGAAGTCAAGCCCGAGCCCAAGAAGGAAGCCCCCGCGGCCCCGGCCGTCCGGGAGCTGTACGTGGAGGACCTCTCCATCTGACCACCTCCAACGCAAGTCATATAGGAGCCGCATCACCCGTGCGGCTCCTTTTCTAAGGAGAAGTTATGATCGACACCAGGGACGTGATCGAATTCTTTGACCGTCTGGCCCCCACCTGGGACGCGGGCATGGTCCGCAACGAGCCGGTGATCGCCCGCATTTTGGACATGGCGGGGGTGGCCCCCGGCGTAAAAGCGCTGGACGTGGCCACGGGCACCGGGGTCCTGATCCCGGACTATCTGGGCCGGGGCGTAGAACACGTGACGGCGGTGGACATCTCCCCCAGGATGGCCCAGATCGCCCAAAGCAAGTTTGCTCGGGACCATCAGGTCACGATCCTCTGCGCCGACGCCCAGGAGCAGGCTTTCGGCGTCTTCGACTGCATCCTGATCTACAACGCCTTTCCCCACTTTTCCGAGCCGGAGAAGCTATTTAAGAACCTGTCCCGCCAGCTCAAACCCGGCGGCCGCCTCACCGTGGCCCACGGCATGAGCCGGGCGCGCATCAACGACCATCACCGGGGCGGCGCCAGCCACGTGTCCTACGGCCTCATGCCCGCCGAGGACCTGGCCGCCCTCATGGCCCCCTTCGTCGCCGTGGACCAGGTCCTGTCCGACGACAGCATGTACCTGGTTTCGGGCACGCTTTCGCGCCTGTAAATCCTTTGAAATTTCTCTTGCGCTTTTCAACATACTATGGTATACTGCCACCGTTGGAATGAGAAACAAGTGTGGAGAGTGGGGCGACCCACTCTTTCCTTATGAGAGGGGAGGAACGACGTGAAGACCACTGAGCTGTGCGAATCCCTGTGCCGGGAGACGGTGGAGAAGCTGGGCTTCGTCCTCTGGGACGTGGAGTTCCAGAAGGAGTACGGCGACTGGGTGCTGACCTTCTACATCGACAGGGAGGGCGGCGTCACCATCGAGGATTGTGAAACGGTGAGCCGGGCCCTGGAGCCGGTGCTGGACGAGGCGGACCCCATCGAGCAGGCCTACACCCTGTCCGTCAGCAGCCTGGGTCTCGATCGGCCGCTGAAGCTTGAGAAGGACTACGCCCGGAACATGGGCAAGCCCATCGAGGTGAAGCTCTATTCGCCCCTGAAGATGGCCTCGGGCAAGAGCCTGAAGCAGCTTCACGGCACCCTGGTGAGTTACGACGAAGCAAGCTTCGTCCTGCGCACCGAGGGCGGCAAGGACCACAGCATCCAAAAGAAGGACGCGGCGCTCATCCGCCCGTATATCGAGTTTTAATAGAGACGAAAGGACACGACAATGAACGCAGATTTTATCGAGGCTCTCAACGCGCTGGAAAAGGAGAAGGGGATCAGCAAGGACGTGCTGCTCTCCGCGGTGGAAT
>CACXNN010000159.1 GCA_902768995.1 uncultured Eubacteriales bacterium
ATGGTGCCGGCGGCGTTCCCCAGCTTGTCCGCGCCCATGAGGGCCCCGCCCTTCACCGGCGTGGAACCCTTGGTGGCGAGGACCAGCAGCAGGGCGGCGGGCCGGGTATCGTCCGCCAAAAACCGCAGGGCGTCCAGGTCCGTGTTCTGCTGGGGCAGTAGGCCCGCCTCCGCAGGCAGGGCGTGGCGGGCGGCGATCAGCTCCGCGCAGATGGACACGGCGATCTCCGCCGGGGTCACCGCCCCGATGGCCAGGCCGATGGGCGCGTGGACCCGGCCGATGCGCTCCTTGTCGAACCCTTCCTCGGCCAAAAGCTCGAACAGCCCCTTCACCCGCCGGTGGGAGCCGATCATGCCCAGGTATCGGGGCTCGTTCCCCCGGAGCAGGTATTTCATGCAGACGGTGTCGTCCTTGTGGCCCCGGGTCAGCACGCACACGAAGTCCCCCGCACCGATATTCAGCCGGGGCAGGGCGTTCTCAAAGCTGTCGCAGATGACCTCCTTCGCCTCCGGGAACCGGGTGTAGCTGGCGAAGGCGGGCCGATCGTCCGCCACCGTGACGGCGAACCCCACCTTCAGCGCCGCCTCGTAGAGGGCCAGCGACACGTGGCCGCCCCCCAGCAGCACCAGCCGCTCCGGGGGCAGGAATCGGCGGACCACCCGCCGCCCGTCCACCGTGCGGACCAGGTCCGCTTCCCGGCCCGCGGTGACCGCGTCCCAAATATCCTGGAATTCCTTACGCATGCTGCGCCTCGTAGGCCTTCATGGCGTCCAAAGTGTCGGACAAAAGCTGCTCCAAGGGCCAGCCCAGCATGTCCGCCCCCTTCTCGATCACGTCCCGGGAGCACCCGGCGGCGAAGTTCAACGTCTTATACTTCTTCTTCAGGGACTTGAGGCTCACCTCGCCCACCTGCTTGTTGGGGTGGATCAGGGCCACGGCCCCGATGAGGCCCGTGAGCTCGTCGGTGGCGTAGAGCACCTTCTCCATCTCGTGCTCCGGCTTCACGTCGTTCCGATGGCCGTAGCCGTGGCTCACGATGGCCCGGATGAGCCGGGGATCGAGATCCAGCCCCTCCATGATCTCCCTGGTCTTCTCGCAGTGCTGCTCCGGCCACTTCTCATAGTCCAGGTCGTGTAAGAGCCCCACCAGCTGCCAGAATTCCTTCTCGGTCCCATAGCCCAGCTTGTCCGCGTACCAGCCCATGACCGCTGACACGGTCTCGGCGTGCTGCAGATGGAAGGGCTCCTGATTGTATTTCGTGAGCAGGTCCCAGGCCTCGCTCCGCGTGATCTCTCTTGCCATGTTTCTTCGCACCTTTCCATAGGTTTCTTGCCTATTATAGGAAGAAAACGGGGCCGCTGTCAATTCCCTCATGGCAAAGCATGGCCAGGCCATTTTTTTCATGGCAAACATGGCCAAGACAAAGATAAAGACAAAGAGAAAGAAAAAGACAAAGACGAGGACAAAGAGAGTATATATAGGGCGGCGGGAGCCGCCCGCACATATATGCCCCCCTTTTTTGAAAGTGTATATTCTCTCCGGCAAATTGACTTGCCCCCGGGAGAATGGTAGTATGGTCCATAGAGAAATACATCGTGCGGAGGTATGCTTGCCATGGATGTGGACCATTCCCTTGCCCCGGTCGTTCTGGACGGAGAGAGCCTGACCATCGAGAAGGTGGTGAACGTGGCTCGATACAACGCCCCCGTGGAGCTCAGCGAAAGCTGCTATGAGGGCATCGACCGGGCCCGGGCCCTGGTGGAAAAGATCCTGCGGGAGGACCGCCGGGTCTACGGCATCTCCACGGGCTTCGGCGAATTCTCCAAGGTGAACGTGGGCCACGAGCAGAGCGCCCAGCTCCAGGAGAACCTGATCTTGAGCCACTGCGTGGCCACGGGCACGCCCTTTGGCCGGGAGATCGTCCGGGCCATGATGCTCCTCAGGGCCAACGCCCTCGTGAAGGGCAACTCCGGTATCCGGCGGGAGCTCATCGAGTGCCTCATCGCCATGCTCAACAAGGGCGTCACCCCCGTGGTGCCCCGGCAGGGGTCCCTGGGAGCCTCCGGTGATCTTGCCCCCCTGGCCCACATGGCCCTGGTGCTCATCGGCCGGGGCGAAGCCTGGTACGAAGGGGAGCGGCTCCCCGGCGCCGAAGCCATGAAACGGGCCGGCGTCCCCACCTATCATCTGATGGCCAAGGAGGGCCTGGCCCTCATCAACGGCACCCAGTGCATGACCGCCATCGGCACCCTGGTGTGGTACGACCTCGATCGGGGGGCGAAGCTGGCGGACATCACCGCCTCCATGACCATGGAAGCCCTGACCGCCCTCACCTCCGCCTTCGATCCCCGCATCCACGCCCTGCGCCCCCAGCGGGGCCAGAGCCTGGTGGCCAAAAACATCCGCCTGCTCATGGAGAACAGCCCCACGGCGGAGGCCTCCCGTGACCTCAGGGTCCAGGACGCCTACGCCATCCGCTGCATCCCCCAGGTCCACGGGGCCGTCCGGGATTCCATCGCCTACGTGCGCAGCGTCCTGGAGATCGAGATGAACTCCGTCACCGACAACCCCATCCTCTTCCCCGAGGACGAGTCCGTCATCTCCGGCGGCAACTTCCACGGGGAGCCCGTGGCCCTGGTCATGGATTTCCTGGGCATCGCCGCGGCGGAGCTCTGCTCCATCAGCGAGCGTCGATTGGAGCGCATGGTGAACCCCGCCCTCTCCAACGGCCTGCCTGCCTTCCTGACCCCCCACGGGGGCCTCAACTCCGGCTATATGATCTGCCAGTATTCGGCGGCCTCCATCGTGTCCGAGAACAAGGTCCACGCCCATCCCGCCAGCGTGGACAGCATCCCCTCCTCCGCCAACCAGGAGGACCACGTGAGCATGGGCACCACCGCCGCCCGCAAGTGCCGGACCATCGTGAAGAA
>CACXNN010000160.1 GCA_902768995.1 uncultured Eubacteriales bacterium
GAAACATAGTTCTCAGGATAATCCTTCATGTTCTCGCTGATGAACACCGTAGGTACCTGGCTGGTCAGGGCGTTCAAGGGCTCGTAGGATTCGTGCCCCACGGGGATCATGATGATCCCATCCACCTGGCGGCCGACCAGAAGGGAGAAGACCTCCTTCTCCAGGTCGTAGTCGTAGGAGGAGTTGCAGACCATCAAATTATAGCCCCTGGTACGAGCATATATCTCCAGGTGGGCCGTGAGCTCGCTCATAAAGGGGTTGTTCAGGCTGGGCACGATGAGCCCCAGCACGTTGGTGCACCGCTTGACCATGGACCTGGCCACGGAGTTGGGGGTGTAGCCCATCTCCTTGCAGAGCTTCAGGATGCGCCGGCGGGTCTCCTCGCTGATCTCGGGACTCCCCGAAAGGGCGCGGGAGACCGTGGCGTAGGAAACGCCGGCCACTTTTGCGACGTCTTTTAACGTGACAGAGGGCATGCCGAAAACCTCCGAATACTGTTTTTGTCAGAAAATACGGTACTGTAAACGTTTACACTATTCTACGACACCGCAGGAGGATTGTCAACGGGCGAATTGGATAATCACCGTCCGAAGCCGAAAAAAGTTCTGTTTCAGCCGTCGGTTTTTGTATTGACAAAGGCTTGCCGGTGTATTACAATACAAATGGCGTAAACGTTTGCGTAATTCAGGAACAGGATGGAACGAGGTATGATCAAGACGCTGATGTTCGATCTGGGCGGAACGCTCCACACGGTGAAGCGCACCCCGGCGTCCCGCCTTCGTTTCTGCGCCCATCTCATCGATATCCTGGGCCGACACGGCATCCCCGTGACCCTCAGCCCCCAGGAGCTGGACGCCATGCTGGCGGTGAACGGGGAGGAGTACAAGCATTTCGGCGAACGTCATCTCGTCGAGCTTCCACAAAGCGTCATCTGGAGCAAATACTTCTTGAAAGAACTGCATATCGACGAGGCGCGCCTCGCTCCCTTCGCGGAGGAGATGAGCTTCCTCTACGACCAGGAGCGCATGGAGAACATCCCCCGGCCCCAGCTCAGGGAGACCATGGAGGCCCTTCACGGCATGGGCATCCGCCTGGGCGTCATCTCCAACATCATCTCCACCACCCTGGTCCCCTACGCGCTGAAGGAATACGGCATCGACCGGTATATGGAATGCGTGGTCATGTCCAGCGTGACGGGCATCCGCAAGCCCGATCCTCGGATCTTCGAGATCGCCATGGACGAGATGCACGCCGTCCCGGCGGAGACGGGCTACGTGGGGGACACTATCTCCCGGGACGTGCTGGGCTCCCGGAACGCGGGGCTGGGCCTGTGCGTGCGCATCGACAACCCTTCCATCGCCCACCGGGACGCGGCCTTCCAGGGGCCGGACGCCCCGAAGGCGGACTACGTGATCCATGAGCTCCCCGAGCTCGTCCCCATCCTGTCCGGGATAAACGGGCCGAAGGCCTGACAAATACAAATAATCATGAGGAGGCGGAACAAATGACGGATACGATCTTCTTCGATGTGGGCAACACCCTGCGCATCGTGATCCCCGACAAGGCGTTTTCCGACGCCGCGGAGAAGGAGCTGATGGAGCTGGTCGGCGCCACGGAGCCCCACGACGTATTCTTTGAGAAGCTGGAGAAGCGCTGGAAAAAGTACCGCAGCGAGGTCAAGAAGACCCTGATCGACGCGGGGGAGATGGAGCTGTGGAGCCAGCATCTGCTGCCCGACTACGACCCCGAGCGAGTCTGCGCCCACGCGGGGCGGCTCACCCGGCTCTGGCGGGACCATGACGGCCGCCGGGTCCCCCGGGACGATGTGAAGTCCACCATCATCGAGCTGGACCGCCGGGGGTACACCCTGGGCATCATCGCCAACACCATTACCGAGACGGAGATCCCCGACTGGATGATCGCGGACGGCGTGGCCCATTACTTCAAGGCCGTCATCCTCTCCTCCAAGGTCCGCATCCGCAAGCCCGACCCGGCCATCTACTTCCTGGCCTGCCGGGCCATCGGCAAGGAGCCCGGTCAGTGCGCCTACGTGGGGGACAACCCCATCCGGGACGTGGAGGGCACCCGCAAGGCGGGCTTCGCCACCATGATCCGCATCGACGAGCCGGACACCATCAAAAACGAGCCCCAGGAGATCGTCCTGCACCCGGATTACACCATCACCCGCATCTCCGAGCTGCTGGATATCTTCCCGCCGCTCAGCAAAGAAGCGTAAATCAGGAGGTCATATATGGGAACGGAAAGAGAATTTGACGCCATCTTCTACGATCTGGGCGGCACCCTCCGCCTGGTGGAGCGGGACGCGGCCTTCGAGGCGGAGGCCCGGCGCAAGATCGCCGAGATGTGCGGCGAGAAGGGCGACCCCGACGAGTTCTGCAAGTTTCTGGATTATCGCTACGCCGGCTACCGCAAGTGGTGCTTCGAGACCATGCGGGAGGCCCCCGAGGAGGAGCTGTGGACCAAGTGGCTCACGCCGGAGTACGATCGGGACCTGATCCGCAGGAACGCCATCGAGCTCACCATCGAGTATCGGAACAAGGACGGCCGCCGGGTGGTGGCCCCCAACGGCGCCCAGTCCATCAAGGATCTGTACGCCAATGGCTACAAGCTGGGCATCATCTCCAACCTGGTCACCTCCCAGGAGATCCCCCGCTGGCTGGAGGCGGACGATTTGGGCAAGTACTTCGGGGCGGTGCTCCTCTCCTGTGTGGAGGGCATCCGCAAGCCCGATCCCGCCATCTCCAACAAGGCCTGCGACATCCTGGGCGTGAAGCCGGAGCGCTGCGTGTACATCGGCGACAACCTGAACCGGGACGTGGAGGGC
>CACXNN010000161.1 GCA_902768995.1 uncultured Eubacteriales bacterium
GTGATGGCGGTGACCAGGATCAGCTTGCCGTTGGGCTTGTCGCAGGCGCGCAGATAGTCCAGGGAGATCTTGGCTTTGTAGGGTCCGTACTGTTCGATGTACTTTTCGTCCACACCAAGATCAGAGGCGATCTTCGTGATGGGCGCCATAGGGGTGGATTGAGCGATCTCGATATCCGATTTCCATTCCATAGTTTCTTCTCCGTAGTGTCAATGTTGGGTATAAACGACGACGCCGTTTTTGATCACGGTGTCCGCCAGTGAATCGCCGAAGCGATAGAAAACGTAATCCAGGTCAAAGGCGTCCCAGATGAGCACGTCCGCCTGCTTGCCCACCTCCAGGGAGCCCAGCTTCTCGGCTCTGTGGATGGCTGCAGCGGCGTTTAGGGTCACCGCCGTCAGGCACTCCTCCGGGGTCATGCGGTAGCGATAGCAGCCGATGTTCATAGCCAGGGGCAGGTTGCTGCAGGGACAGGAACCGGGGTTGAAGTCGCTGCCAAAGGCCACGGGCACCCCCGCGTCGATCATCTCCCGAGCCGGGGCGAAGGTGGCGCCCAGGTAGAAGGAGGTAGCGGGCAACAGGCAGGCCACGGTCCCCCCCGCCTTCATGGCCTGGATGCCGCTCTTTTGACAGCGGATCAAATGTTCGCAGGAGACGGCGCCGATGCTCCCGGCCATCTCCGTGCCGCCGATGGGGTCGATCTCGTCGCTGTGGCACTTGGCAGCCAGCCCGAGACCCTGCGCCGCCACAAGGATGCGTCGGCATTCCTCGGGCGTGAACACGCCCGTCTCGCAGAACACGTCGCAGAACTCCGCCAAATGCTCTTGAGCCACCTTGGGCAGCATCTCGTCGATGATGAGCCGGATATACCCCTCCCGATCCTCGGCATACTCCTGGGGCAGGGCGTGGGCCGCCATAAAGGTGCTGACCAGCTCCACGGGCTGGCGGCTTCGCAGCAGCTCCACGGTGCGGAGCATCTTCAGCTCCTCCTCGGTACTGAGGCCGTAGCCGGACTTGCACTCGCAGGTGGTGACGCCCAGGCGGAGCATCTTGCGCAGCTCCTTTTCGGCCTTGTCGGCCAACTCCTCCATGGAAGCCGCCCGGGTCTTCTTCACCGTGGAAAGGATGCCGCCGCCCGCCGCCAAGATCTCCAGGTACGAGACGCCCTTCAACTTCATTGCTAGCTCGTGCTGCCGCCATCCGCCGAAGACGAGATGGGTGTGGGGGTCGATGAGACCGGGCGTCACCAGCTTGCTCTGGGCGTCGATCCGCTGATCCACTGCAGGGGCTTTTCCGGTTCCGACCGCCGTGATGACCCCATCCTCATAGCAAAGATAGGCGTCCTGCAGCAGCCGTATCTCCCCCTGCTCCCTGTCGGAGCGGGCGGCGAAGCCCATGGGCGTGGCCAGCAGGCCGATGTTTTCGATGACGGTTGCAGACATGCTCGCTCCTTATTTCAGCTCAGGCGCCAAATCGAGGATGCGCTGCTCCGCGGCGAGGGCTTCTGCCTGCAATGCCGCGCAGGTTTCCCGAAGCTCGCTCACGAAGGCCTCGTCCTTGATGGACCCAAGGTTGATCTTCACGTTCATGAGAGCGCCAAGCACGGCGGTACGGGCCATCATGGCCGCTACCAGCCCGTCTGTGACGGCGTTTTTGTTGCCGCTTTTCACGGCCGCCTCCGCCAGGGGGAATATCTCGGCGGCCGTCTTAGCCGTGTTCAGAGGCACCAGGGACGCGCTCTTAAGGGACTCCTGCATGGCAGCCCGGCGGGCCGCCTTCTCGTCCTCCGTGTCCTTAGGCATCTTGAGGGCAGCCATATACCCGTTGAAGGAGTTGGCGTCCTCGTCCATGGCGGAGAGGAGCTTTTGCGCCAGGGCGTTGGCCTTGGCCGTGGTTTCGGCCATCTCCTCCTGGACGGATTCGTATCCCTTTTTGCCCAGGGTCAGGCTCCCCACCATGGCGGCGAGAGCTGCCCCAAAGGCGCCGGACAGGGCGGCGATGGCGCCGCCACCGGGGGCCGGGGCGTCGGAGGCGGTGAGCTCCAACAGGGCCCGCACGTTCATATCCTGCATATCCATAGCCATACCTCAGAAGTTGTTTTCCAGCACCTGCTTCATGGAGAAGTTCTCCACCTGCAGGTAGTATTCCGCGCAGTCGATCAAGGCCGCCATGGGCACCATGCCGATGATCTCCGTCCCCACCACGTTGACGCCGTAGCGCCGGGCCTCCATCTTCACAGCTTCGTAGGCCCGATAGACGGCGGTGTGGGTGTAGTCCGTCAGGTTCATGGACACCTGGGCGATGTGCCGCTCCTCCAGCATGACGCCCAGAGCCTTGATGAAGGCGTAGCCGCCGCTGCTGTGGCGGACCCGGGCGGCGATATCCTTGGCGATCTGCAGATTCGGCGTGTCCAGGTTCACGTTGAAGGCCACCAGGGGCATCCGCGCGCCTACGGCGAACACGCCCGCCGTGGGATGGGGCGCGTCGGGACCGAAGTCCGGCTTCCATTCCGGCTGCTTCATCTTCTCGAACATGCCCTCGAACTGGCCCTTGCGGATGGCGGCCAGGTTCTCCCGATGGGGCGCGGTAGCCGACTTCTCATAGAGGAAGCTGGGGATCTGGAACCGTTCGGCCACCTCTTTGCCTACCCGCTTAGCCAGGGCGTCCGCCTCCTGGACGGTGCAGTTCTTGATGGGGATGAAGGGCACCACGTCCGCAGCGCCCATCCGGGGATGCTCCCCCTGATGATGGGTGAGATCGATGAGCTGGGCGGCGATGCCGATGGCCTCGACGACCGCGTCCCCCAAGGGTTCGATCTCGCCGATGACCGTATGACCGTCACCACGGTCCGGTTGTGGTCCTTGTCGCTGGAATAGTCCAGGAGCCTGACCCCCTCCTTGCCCCGAAAGGCGTCCACGATCTTTTCGACCTTCGCAAGGTCCCGGCCCTCGCTGAAGTTGGGCACGCATTCCATGATGGTGTTCAGCATCTTACACCTCCACGGCCCGCAAAGCGGCCTCCAAGACCTGGGCATCCGCTACATAGGGCAGGGTGATATGGTCCGTATCCTTGAACTGCTTGTTGTACTCGGCCGCCGTGGCCATGGCGTTCTCGTTTCGGGCCCAGCTCCGGCGGGCAACGCCCACCAT
>CACXNN010000162.1 GCA_902768995.1 uncultured Eubacteriales bacterium
CCCAGGTCCATGGCGGCCTCGTAGAGCAGGTCGGAGCTCTGCCGAAGCCGGGGCATCACCGAGAAGATCACGTAGGGAATGCTGAAGGAGATGTGGGCGATCAACAGCTTCGCGATGTCCCCCACCTGCTTCAGGCTCAGCTTCACGAGAAGGGTGTTCACGAAGGCGAAGAGCATCATGAACGTGATGCCGGTGACCAGATCCGGGTTCACCATGGGCAGCTGGGACGCGTTCAGGATCAGGTTCCGGGGCCGCTTCTTCATGCTGTAGATGCCGATGGCCGCCGCGGTGCCGATGAGGGTGGCAAGGACGCTGGTGACGCCCGCCACCTCCAGGGTGAGCAGCAGGGCCTGGCCCGCCTCGCCGGTGAAGAGGGTGGTGTAGTTGTGGAGGGTGAAGCCCTTCCAGGCCCCCAAATTCGCGTAGCTGATCCGCCGCCCCGTGGAGAAATCGTTGAAGGAGAAGACGATCAGGTACAGGATGGGGATGTACAGGAACAGGATCATCAGCGCCAGGTATACGTATTTGAAGGAACGAGATATCTTTTTCACCACATCTGCCCTCCCTGTTTCTGATCCTTGTCGAAGTAGTTCATGATGACGGTGGACACCACCACGCAGATGAGCAGGATGATCGAGAGCGTGGAGCCGATGGCGTAGTCCCCCTGGCCGGACAGGGTCTTGAAGGCCAGCTCGATCTCGTTGCCGTACAGGTAGTACTTCCCGTTGCCGATGAGAGCGGGCACGGTGAAGGCCGTGATGGCGGGGATGAACACCATGGTGATGCCGGACACGATGCCGGGCACGGATAGCGGCAACACCACCTTCCTGAACGTGGTGAAGGCGTTGGCCCCCAGGTCCCGGGCGGCCTCCAGCAGGGATTTGTCGAGCTTCGCCAGGGTGTTGTAAAGGGGCATGATCATGAAGGGCAGGAAGTTATAGACCAGCACCATGAGCACGGCGGCCTCCGTGCCGGTCAAGGTCCCGTCCTTCATGCCCAGCAGGTTCGGCAAAAAGTATTCGAGGATCGCCTGCCAGGCGTAGGTCCTGAGCACGAAGTTCATCCACATGGGCACGAAGAAGAGGACCGACAGAAAGCCCGCCACGGTCTTCTTCATGTTGGAGAGGATGTAGGCGATGGGGTACCCCAGGAGCAGGCAGATGAGCGTGGTCTTGAGGGCCATGACCACGCTGGTCCAGAGGATGTTCCACTTGCCGGCGTCGGAAAGGGTGGCCCAGGCCTTGGTGACGGTCCACTCGCCGCCCACGTTCACCGCATAATAGAGGATGAACAGCATGGGCGCCACGATGAACAGGATCATCCACACGATATAGGGATAGGCGAAGAACTTGCGCTTCATGAGCGTCACTCCTTCTTGTCCGTCAGGATCAGATCCTGAGCGTCCACCAGGATGCCCACCTCCTCGCCGTCCTCCATGAACTCCTCGGAGTGGGCGATCCAGTCGTTCTCCTCGCAGGAGACGGTGATCTGGTAGTGGGTGCCCAGGAACATACAGCTCTTGATGGTGCCGGTGAGCTTGGCGTCCTGGGGGTTCACGATCTGCACCTTCTCGGGGGCGATCTCCACCATGGCGATCTCCTTGTTCTCGTAGCCCTCCAGGGCATTGGCGGCGAAGCCCACGTTGTCGATGTAGATCATGCCCTCGCTGGGCCAGACCTCGGCGTCGAAGATGTTGTTCTCCCGGGTCTTCTTCATGACGTGGATGGCGTCGGGGGGAATGGATATGCCCACGGTGTCGCCCACGGCGGCGTAGTCCGTGGAATGGACCACCCACTCGTAGCCGCCGCAGTCCACGTCGATCTCATAGTGGACGCCCATGAACACCACGGACACCACCTTGCCCACCACCCGAGCCTTCTCGGGGGAAACGATGTCGATATCCTCGGGGCGGATCACCACGTCCACCTCCACGTTCTTGCCGAAGCCCGCGTCCACGCACTTGAAGGTGAGGCCCTTGAAGCGGACCTTGTAGTCCTCCAGCATGACGGCGGGGACGATGTTGCTCTCGCCGATGAAGTCCGCCACGAAGGGGTTGTTGGGCTCGTTGTAGATGTCGGTGGGCTTGCCGATCTGCTGGATGACGCTGCATGCGCTTCAGCTCCACCTGCATCTCCTTGCGGAGCTTCAGGTCGAGGGCGCCCAGGGGTTCGTCGAGAAGCAGGACCTTGGGCTGGTTCACCAAGGCTCGGGCGATGGCCACCCGCTGCTGCTGGCCGCCGGAGAGCTGGTCGATCCAGCGCTTGCCGTAGCCCTCCAGGTTCACCAGCTTCAGCATGGCCTCCACCTTCTTTTCGATCTCCTCCTTGGGGGTCTTCTTGATCCGAAGGCCGAAGGCGATGTTGTCGAAAACGTTGAGGTGCGGGAACAGGGCGTACTTCTGGAAGACGGTGTTGATCTCCCGCTTGTAGGGGGGCACCTTGGCGATGTCCGTGCCGTTCATCAGAATCTGGCCCGTGGTGGGCATGATGAAGCCCGCGATGAGCCGCAGCATGGTGGTCTTGCCGCAGCCGGAAGGGCCGAGGAGCGTCAAAAACTCCCCGTCGTTGATGTACAGGTTCACGTGGTCCAGAGCGAGATCCCCGTCGTACTCCTTGGAAACGTCCCTCAGCTCGATCAATCTTTTGCCCATGATTCTCTCCTCCCGCTGTTTCTTAGAAGGAAGGGGGCGTGCTGACCCACAGCACCTTCCCCTCCGATTTGCCGGTGTTGATCAAATAGTGTACCCCGGTGGGGCGAAAATAAAAGGCGTCCCCCCGCCGGACCTTCCGCTTCTGCTCCCCCGAGACCAGGGTGATGACGCCGGAGAGCACATAGCCGAACTCCTCCCCCTCGTGAGGATCGTCCGGCTCCGTGGACGCGCCGGGGGCCAATGTCACCAAAATGGGCTCCAGGGCGTTCCGCTGGGCGTTGGTCACCAGCCAGCGGATGGTCACCCCCGCCTCCTCGTCCGCCTTGATGAACATGTCGTCCGCGGCGTAGGTCATGACGCCGTCGTCCTCCCGGTCGCTGAAGAACTCGCTGACGTTGGTGCCCAACGCTTCCAGGATGTCCATCAGCGTGGCGATGGAGGGCGAGGTGATGTCCCGCTCCAGCTGGGAGATGAAGCCCTTGGTGAGCTCCGTGCGCGCCGCCAGCTCCTCCTGGGTGAGCCCCAGCCGGACCCTGAGCCGCTTGATTTTGCTCCCGATCTCCATGCGTTAGCCTTTCTAAACTTCAAGTTTACAATCACTAAACGAAATCATACTGTTTATACCATCTGCATCCCTGTTTGTCAATGGTTTCCGGCAAATAAATCGGGTTCCTACGACAGGATTTTCACGGGCCTGTCAGGTTTTGTTTGACAGGCGGCCGCTTTGCCTGTATACTGAATTATCATTCAAAAATTTGAATCATTCTGAGAGGAGCGAATCTATGGACCTGTTTGCAAAATGCTACGCCCCTTCCATGGCGGACCAATACAGAGAAAAGGGCATCTACCCCTACTTCCGCGCTCTGGAGACCCGCCAGGGGCCCGAAGTCGTCATGGAGGGCAAGCGCCGGATCATGCTGGGGTCCAACAACTATCTGGGCCTCACCAGCTGCCCGGAGGTGGTGGAAGCGGGGATCAAAGCCCTGGAGGAATTCGGCACCGGCTGCTCCGGCTCCCGGTTTTTGAACGGCACGCTGACACTGCATCTGGAGCTGGAGGACGAACTGGCCCGGTTCCTTCGCAAGGAGGCGGCCACGACCTTCTCCACCGGGTTCCAGTCCAATCTGGGCATCATCTCCGCTCTGGTGGGCCGCAGCGACTACATGATCCTGGACCGGGAGAACCATGCCAGCATCTATGACGGCACCCGGCTGAGCTTCGGCAAGATGCTCCGCTACCGGCACGGGGATATGGCGGATCTGGAGCGGTGCCTGCAGCAGGTTCCCGAGAGCGCCGGCGCTCTCGTCATCACCGACGGCGTGTTCTCCATGGGCGGCGACATCGCGGACCTGCCCAGCATCGTCCGGCTCGCCAAGCAGTACGGGGCTCGGGTCATGGTGGACGACGCTCACGGTCTCGGCACCATCGGCGAGGGCGGCCGGGGCACCGCCAGCCATTTCGGCCTCGAGCGGGAGGTGGACGTGTACATGGGCACCTTCTCCAAGTCCCTGGCCAGCCTGGGCGGGTACATGGCCGCGGACGCGCGAGTGGTGGATTACGTGCGCCACAACTCCCGGCCCTTCATCTTCTCCGCCTCCATCCCGCCCGCCAGCTGCGCCACAGCCCTGGCGGCCCTGCGGTATCTGGAAGCGCATCCGGAGCTGCCGAAGCGGCTCGGCGACCTCAGCGACCATTTCCGGGCTGCGCTGAAGGCTCGGGGTCTGGCCATCCGGGAGAGCAGGACCCCCATCGTGCCCATCTTCACCTATCAGGCGGAGCGGACGCTGCACATCGCCAAGGACCTGTACGAGAACGGCGTCTACGTGAACACGGTCCTGCCCCCCGCCGCCCCGGCGGACGGGTGCATGCTGCGGACCAGCCTGATGGCCACCCATACAGAAGCATTGCTCGACGAAGCTGCCGACGTGCTGCAGCGGGTCCTGGAGGCCGACCATGAGTAAGGTTGCTATCGTCACCGGCGGCACCAGCGGCATCGGCCTGGCCGCGGTGAAGGCCCTGCGGGAAAAGGGCTGCACGGTCTACGCCCTGAGCCGCCGCGGGGAGATCCCCTGCGACGTGTCGGAGGTCAACAGCG
>CACXNN010000163.1 GCA_902768995.1 uncultured Eubacteriales bacterium
GGGATCTCCCGGGTTTTGGCGTCGGCCTCGGTGAGGCCCACCGCGGCGATTTCGGGCCGAACGTACACGCAGCCGGGGACCAGGGAGAGGTCCATCTCGTTCCCCTTGCCCGCGATCTCGTCCACAGCGTAGATGCCCTGGGCCGTGGCCACGTGAGCGAGCTGCACCGGGGAGGATACGTCGCCGATGGCGTAGACCCCGGGGAGGCTGGTCTCGAACCGCTGGTTGACCTTGATCCGGCGGCGGTCCATCTCGGGGGCCGTGCCCTCCGCGAACAGGCCCGCGGTATAGGGGCTGCGGCCGATGGCGCAGAGCACCTTCTCCCCTACGACGGACTGCAGCTTGCCCTTGGTCTCGAAGTTCACCTGCAGGCCGCCGTCCACGGCCTCCAAATCCTTCACCATGGCGCCGGTGAACACCTGGACGCCCCGCTTCTTCATAATCATGGCGAGGTTCTGGCCCAGCTCCCGATCCATGTTGGGGAGCAGCCGATCGAGGCCCTCCACCACGGTCACGGCCACGCCCAGGTCGTTGTAGAAGGTGGCGAACTCCATGCCGATGACGCCGCCGCCGATAATGACCAGAGAGCTGAAGTCGCCGCCCTCACCGTTCAGCAGCTCGTCGGAGGTCATGACGCCGGGGAGGTCCAGGCCCGGGATGGGGGGCCGGGCGGGCACGGAGCCCGTGGCCAGCAGGATATTTTGGGCCGTGTAGACGCCCTCGTTCTCACCGGCTACGGTAACCGTGTTGGGGGCACTTAGGGTGCCGGTGCCCCGCAGAAGGGTCACCTTGGCGGCCTTGAAGAGGCTCTCGATGCCGGAGCGGAGCTTCTCCACCACCTGCTGCTTGTAGGCGAACATGGCGGAAAGGTCGTAAGATAGGTTCTCGGCGGTGACGCCCAGGGCGGGGCCGTTCTTCGTTTCCTCGTAGACGGTGGAGGCGTGCAAGAGGGCCTTGGTGGGGATGCAGCCCCGGTTGAGGCAGGTGCCGCCCACCTCCCGGCGCTCCACCACCGCGGTCTTGAGGCCCAGCTTGGCGGCGTGGAGGGCGGCCTCGTAGCCGCCGGGGCCCGCGCCGATGACGATCAAATCAAAATCGAACATAGCTATATCTCCTGTTGTAATAGGGTAAGGATATCCATGCCGTGGGGCACGGCAGCAAGTCGGTCCGCCAGCGCGTCCCGGCGAAAGGCGCAGCCGGTGAGGGCTTTTTCCAGAGCCGGGGGGAAGGCGAAGTCCATATCGTCCGAATAGACGGCGGCCTGGCGGATGACGCCCTCGTCGATTTGGAGCTGCAGCTCCACGCCGCCCCAGGGGAAGCGCCCCTCCACCCGGCAGGTGAAGGGCAGCTTCTGGCCGTAGCGCCAGGCCCAGCTCGAATACTGCTCCCGAAGCTCCGTCACCCGCCGTTCGTCCGTCTCGGTAAGGCCCCGCGGGGCGCTCTTTCGGCCATAGACCGATTCGAAGGCGGCCACCAGGGCCCGCTTCAGGCCGTCGATGGTGATGGTGGGACAGAGCTCCTTCAGGTTCACTACCCGGGACCGGACCGAGGGAACGCCCTTGGTCTCCAGCTTGGCCTTGGTGGGCGTCAGGTACCGTTGGAGCTTGGCCCCGTCCACGTCCACCAGCAGGGTGCCGTGATGGTAGGATCGAGGGCCGTTGTGGTAGAAGGCGTTGCCGGAGAACTTGCGGCCGTCAGCGGTGAGATCGTTCCGGCCGGACAGCTCCGCCGGGATGCCGAAGCTGCGGCAGGCTTCCAGCAGCACCCGCTGCTGCTTCTGTAAATCGTAGTCAGCCGTGGGGACCAGGAAGGTGAAGTTCAGGTTGCCCAAATCGTGGAACACGGCCCCGCCCCCGGAGAGCCGGCGAGCGAGATGCCCGCCCTCCTCCTCCAGCAGGGACGCCCGGCACTCGGCCCAAGGGTTCTGGTTCTTGCCGATGACCACGGTGTTTTCGTTCTGCCACAGGTACAAAAGGCAGCACCCGCCGGCCACTGTTTCCAGCAGGTGCTGCTCCATAGCCAGGTTGAGAAAGGGATCGAAGGACCCGCTTTCGTAGGTGGCCAGCGCTTCGATCATGCCTTGGTGTAGCGGACGATGGGGTTCCGGGCCGCCTTCACCTCGTCAGGCCGACCGATCTGGGCGTTGTGGGGCGCGGCGTGCATGAACGCCGGGTCCTTGTAGCCCAGCTCGTAGAGGGCGCGGAACACCTTCGCCGCCCAATCCAAGGTCTCCTTGCTCTCCGTCTCGGTGGGCTCCAGCATGAGGGCCTCGTGGACGATGAGGGGGAAGTACATCGTAGGCGGATGCATGCCGTAGTCGATGAGCGACTTGGCTACGTCGAGAGCGGACACGCCCGTGGCCTTCTTGAACTCGGAGAGATCCAGCACGAACTCGTGCATGCAGATTCGATCGAAGGCGGGGGTGAAGGTGCCCTTGATCCGCTGCATCAGGTAGTTGGCGTTGAGGACCGCGTTCTGGGCCGCCTCGGGCACGCCCTCCCGACCCAGGGTCAAGAGGTACGCAAGAGCCTTAACCACCACCAGGAAGTTGCCCCTGAAGCCCCGGACCTGGATATGGCCCGGCTCCTCCATGAGGGCGGAATGGGGCAGGAAGGGGGCCAGGAACGCCTTGCAGCCCACTGCGCCTGCGCCGGGACCGCCGCCGCCGTGAGGGGTGGCGAAGGTCTTGTGCAGGTTCAGGTGCACGCAGTCGAAGCCCATGTCCCCGGGCCGGACCACGCCCATGACCGCGTTCAGGTTGGCGCCGTCGTAGTAGCAGAGGCCGCCGGCCTCGTGAACGAGGCGGGTGATCTCCAGGATGTTCACCACCTGGTAGCCGCACATGGCCGCCGTGGCCGGGTTGGTGCCGTGGGCGGAGTCGGGGACGATGATCTTGGTCCGGGCCTTGTCGTTCCGGGAATCATGGTACTGCTTGATGAGCAGCACGCCGGTGAACTCGCCGTGGGCGCCGGCCGCGGGCTGGAAGGTCATGTCCGCCATGCCGGTGATCTCGCAGAGATACTTTTTGGCGGTCTCGATGACCTCGGCGCAGCCCTCCACCGCGGCCTTGGGGGCCAGGGGATGGACAGAGGCGAAGCCGGGCAGGGACGCCATCTCCTCGTCGATGCGGGGGTTGTACTTCATGGTGCAGGAGCCGAGGGGATAGAACCCGCAGTTCACGCCGTGAACGTGCTGGTTGAGCTCGGTGTAGTGACGGCTCACGTCCACCTCGCTCATCTCGGGCAGCATGGGAGCCGCTTCCCGCTTCAGCTCTGCGGGCAGCTCCACCTTGGGCACGTCGCAGGCGGGCAAAATGGCGCAGCGGCGGCCGGGCACGCTCTTTTCAAAGATCAGCTTCATGCCAGCACCCCCTTTACGATGGCGACGACCTCATCGAGGGTCGCTTTCGATACCTTCTCCGTGGCGCACCAGAGGACGCCGCCCTCATAGACGAGGCCCCCCAGGATATTCCTCTCGTCCAGGGCCGCCAAGATTTCGTCGGCCTTGGGCATGTCCAAAAGGAACTCGTGGAAGAAGGCCCCCTCGTAGCGGAGCTTCACGCCGGGGAGCATGCAGAGCTCCCGGCACAGGTAGTGGGCCTTGGCCATGGCGCTTTCCGCCACCTCCTTCAAGCCCTCGGGGCCCATGGCGGCCAGGTATACCCCGGCGGTCAGGGCGCAGAGCGCCTCGTTGGAGCAGATGTTGCTGCCGGCCTTCTCCCGGCGGATGTGCTGCTCCCGGGCCTGGAGGGACAGGACGTAGGCCCTATTCCCGGCGTCGTCCGTGGTCTCGCCCACGATGCGGCCGGGGAGTTTGCGCATGTGCTTCGTCGTAGTGGCCATAAAGCCCAGGTAGGGGCCGCCGTAGCCAAGAGGCAGGCCCAGGGGCTGGCCTTCGCCCACGGCGATGTCCGCGCCCATGTCCCGGGGGGTCTTCATGATCCCGAGAGCGATGGGGTTCACGCCCAGGATGTAGAGGGCGCCCGCCTCGTGGACGGGGGCGGCCATGGC
>CACXNN010000164.1 GCA_902768995.1 uncultured Eubacteriales bacterium
CACCGACAATACTTGGCTGGCAACGGCCCGGGAAGATAGGCAGCCGCCGGGACCCCAAAGGCTCTGATCGCAAGATCAGAGCCTTTCTTGTTCTCCGCCCCCGGAGGAGAACATATCGCATGGGCTGCCCGCCAGCCCATATATCGCATTTACAGCTTGCTGGGAATATATCGCGCCGCAGCGCGGCATATCGCCCTACACCCGACCTTTGACCACCCTCTTCCCAGGGAGCGGGCTTTTGGTATCCGCTACGCCTTCCCCTTCGAGGGGAAGGGGGACTGCTTGCGGTGGGTGAGGTGTGATATATCACCTGCATCTCTTTTCTTTTTATCAGTTATGAAGTATACTTTATCATATAACATACCAGAAATGAGGAAACAAATGAACCGTACAGAAAATGTCGAACTGGGTGTATTATGCCTTCTGAAGGAGGGGGATAAAATACTGCTCCAGAACAGGGTCAAACAGGAGTGGCATGGGTATGCTTTACCGGGCGGCCATGTTGAACCAGGCGAATCATTCATAGATGCCATTCGTCGCGAGATGAAAGAAGAAACCGGATTGGATATACTTTCTCCCAAATTGGTTGGCATAAAGCAGTTTCCTATTGACAACGGAAGATATATCGTTTTGTTATTTATGGCCGAAAAGTATTTCGGTAAACTCACCTCTTCAGATGAAGGGAAGATGGAATGGATCAGAAAAGATCAACTTTCAAAGATCCAAACGGTGGACGATTTTAATGAGCTTCTTTCTGTGATGGAATCTCCTGAATTAACTGAATTTCAGTATGTTGTTAAGGATGGCAACTGGATCGTATCTATAAAGTAATACGTTTTCGGGATATAAGGTCCGTCTTTCTACCGTGACTATTCTCTTTTCTTTTTCCTTAACATATTGTATAATATACCCAACAAGGAAGGGACGCTGTATGTGCGGACGATTTCGCATCCAGGATCAGCCCAGCGACGAAAAGCTGGCGGAGCTGTTCCAGCAGGCCATCGAAATATCGCTGAAGCTGGGGGCCAAGATGGTCACCTCCGGCGACGTGCGGCCTACGGACATCGCCCCGGTGCTGGCGCCCTCCGCCCGAAACCGGGCCCTGGGGGCCTTCCCCATGCAGTGGGGCTTCACCCACCCCAAGCGGGGCATGCTGGTCTTCAACACCCGCATGGAGACGGCTCAGGAACGGGAGATGTTCGCGGGCAGCGTCAACGATCGCCGGTGCCTGATCCCCGCGGCGGCGTATTACGAGTGGAAGAAGATCGACCCCAAGCGGAAGGAGCGATACGCCTTCAAGGCGGAGGACGGGTCGCCCCTGTTCCTGGCGGGGCTGTACATCCGCACTTCGGACCAGCATAAGCTCCCCTGCTTCACCGTGCTGACCCAGGACGCGGACAAAACCATCCGGGAGCTCCACCCCCGCATGCCCGTGCTGGTGCCCTACTCCCGGGCGGAGGAATGGCTCTCCCCGGACACGGACTTCTTGGGCATGATCCAAAACCTGCGGGTGCCGGTGACGGCTGAACGGGCATAAAAAAAGCAACAGCGCTCCGACAAGGAGCGCTGTTTTCCTGTCAGCAATTTTACGCCTGGCCGAAGAAGTCCAGAATGGCCTTGATGGCCTCGTCCATGGCCCGGGGGTCCTGGAACCGGTGGTCGGCGTTGTCCACGGGCACGAACTCCAGAAGCTGGTCGTCGGCGAAGGCCTGGACCATCTCGAAGGGCACGATCTCGTCCTTCCGGCCGTGGAGGATCAGGATATCGTCCATATAGGGCGTGAAATCGGCGTGGAGCAGGTCCACGGCCCGTATCTGATCCAGATACACCTTGTCCACTGTCACCTTCCGATCGAAGCCCACGGCCGCCTCCTTGCCCTTCTGGAGCTTCTCCAGCTCCTCCGGGGTCAAAATGCGCTCCGCCTGGACCCGATAGTGGTCCACGGAGGGGCAGCGCAGGGCCAGCTTGAGAAAGGGGTTGCCGTGCTCCAAAATGTACTTGAGGAACAGGAAGCCCCCGAAGCTGGTGGCGTAGCCATAGAGCCGGGGCGCGCCGTACCGCTCCTTTATATCCTCCATGACGGCGGTGAGGTACCCGTCGCAGTCCTCCAATCGCAGCTTCTTGCGTACGTCGTCCCCGTGGCAGGGCCAGTTGAAGGTGACCGTGCACAGCTTCAGCTTGTCCAGAGCCCGCTGGGCGAACCGCTCCGCCGCCTTGTTGTCCTTGTGGCCCCCGAAGCCGTGGCCGAAGAGGACCACCCCGGGGACGGCCTTTTTGTCCTCATAATAGAGCTTGCAGCTCACGTTGTACCCGTTGCGGGAGATGTGGTATTCCTGGCTTTTCATACCTTCAAAAAAGCGCCCTGCCCGGCGGCAAGGCGCATGTGGTTCCGTATGTTACGCCTGGGGCCCGTCGCTCCGGGCGTCCAGGGCGGCCCGGCGGGCGGCCCGCTTCATCTCGGCCTCGGCCTGGGCCTTCTTCTTCTCGTCCTCCACCTGGGCGCGGATCTTGTTCTCGATCTCGTCGCACAGCTCCGGGTTGTCCTTCAGGAACTGGCGGGCGTTGTCCCGGCCCTGGGCGATGCGCATCTCGCCGTAGTTGAACCAGGCGCCGGACTTGGTCATGATCTTCCGGGCCACAGCCTGGTCGATGACGCTGCCCTCCCGGGAGATGCCCTCGCCGTAGAGCATGTCGAACTCCGCCGTGCGGAAGGGCGGGGCCACCTTGTTCTTGACCACC
>CACXNN010000165.1 GCA_902768995.1 uncultured Eubacteriales bacterium
ATGAAGGGGGAGACGGGGAAGCCGTTCTCCCGCAGAAAGGCGATCATCTCCCGATGGTCGTGGAGCTCCTTGCCCTCGATATACCCCACGTTGTAGCAGAAGCAGCTCAGATTTCTGTCCGCCGTCACCTGGGGGTCCAGGTTCCTGAGGGCCCCGGCCGCCGCGTTCCGGGCGTTCTTCAAAGGCTCCTTGGCGGTTTTGTTATACTTTTCCAGCACGGACAGGAGCATGATGCATTCGCCCTGGACCTCCATGCGGCCCGTGAAGGGAATAGAGAGGGGGAGGGAACGGATGGTCTTGAGCTGGGGCAGGATGGCCTCGCCCGTGACGCCGTTGCCTCGGGTGGCCCCCTGGACCAGCAGGCCGTTCTCGTAGGTCAGGTTGATGGTCAGCCCGTCGAACTTGTATTCGAGGGCGTAGAGCGGATCCTCGCTCAAATCCAGCAGCTTTTTGACCCGGTCCATCCATTCCCGGATGCCGTCCAATGTCCGCACCTTATCGAGACTCCACAGTCTTCCCAGGTGCCGATGCTCCTCGAACTTAGAGAGGGGCTCGCCGCCCACCCGGTGGGTGGGACTGTCCGGCAGCACCGTGCCCGTTTCCTTTTCGAGGGCGATGAGCTGCGCCTCCAGGGCGTCGTACTCCCCGTCGGAGATGAGGGGCGCGTCCTCCACGTAGTAGGCGCGGGCATATGCGTTGAGCTTGTCTACCAGCTCCTGCATCCGTTGCAAACGATCGTTTTCCATGGTCTCCTATTATTCCATCCTGGTGAGGGGCGCATACAGGGCGGTAAGCCGTTTTTCCATACCGTTTTTGAAGCGGACCCGAATGATCTGGGACGGGCCCTTGCCCTCCACGCCTTCGATGACGCCTTCGCCGAAGATGGCGTGCCGGACCCGGTCCCCGTCCTGCCAGTCGAGCACCTTGTCGGTGGCTTTTGGCGCCATGGGCTTGGTCCCCACGAAGACTTGGGGCGGCGTGCGGGTCTGAGCTGGCTGGGCATGGAAGCTTTCCACAGGGGCCGTCTTGGCGGCTGCCTGCTCCCGCCGGTTGTGATTCTGGTACTCCCCGGGCAATCGGATGGTGTCGCCCATCTCCCGCAGGAAGGTGGAGGGCTGGGAGGAAGTGAACTGCCCGTACAGGATGCGGCTTTCCGCGTAGGTCAGATACAGCTTTTCTCGGGCGCGGGTCACGCCCACGTAGCAGAGCCGCCGCTCCTCCTCCATCTTCTCCGGGTCGGTCCTGGATTGAGAGGAGGGGAAGAGCCCGTCCTCCATGCCGCAGAGGAACACCGTGTCGAATTCCAGGCCCTTGGCGGAGTGGAGGGTCATAAGGTTCACGCAGCCGTTCTGCTCGTCCATGTTGTCCGTGGTCGTGAAGAGGGCCACGGTGCTGAGGAAGGATTGGAGCATGTCCCCGTCGGGATCGTCGAAGGACGCTTCAAATTCGCTCATATAGCCCAAAAGCTCCTTCACGTTCTCCGAACGGACCTCGTAGTTCTCCTTCTTGTCCTCCTTCAGGTAGGCGTCGTAGCCGATGCGCTTCAGTAGGTCCGCAGCGAAGACGGAGAAGGTCTTCTTGCCGTAGTCCTCATACGCGGCCTCCATGACCTCGGCGAAGGGCGCGAACTTGGCCCGGGTCCGAAGGGACAGGCCCTGGGGGTCCAGCACCACCGCGAACAGGGACAAATCCCGCTGCTGGGCCTCCGCCCTGAGCTCGTCCATGGCCACGGCGCCGATGCCCCGCCGGGGCACGTTGATGATCCGGGTGAAGGCCACGTCGTCGTTGGGGTTGCTGATCAGCCGAAGGTAGGACAGCACGTCCTTCACCTCGGCCCGATCGAAGAAGGATACGCCGCCGTACACCTTGTAGGGGATGCTGTAGCTCTGGAGGATCATCTCGAGGATGCGGCTCTGGGCGTGGGTCCGATAGAGGATGGCGAAGCTGTCGTATCGGCTGCCCATGCGGCGGCCGTTCAGGATGCGGTCGCAGATATACACCGCTTCCTCCCGTTCCGTCCGGCCCTCATAGACCGTGATGGGGAAGCCGTCCGTCTTCTCCGTCCACAGCCGCTTGCTCTTGCGGCCGCGGTTGTTCTCGATGACCCGGTTGGCCGCCTCCAAAATTTTGTCCGTGGAGCGATAATTTTGCTCCAGCCGCACCACGTGGGCCCCGGGGAAGTCCTTCTCGAATTCCAGGATGTTGCGGATGTCCGCGCCGCGCCAGCCGTAGATGCTCTGGTCGTCGTCGCCCACCACGCACAGGTTCCTATGCTCCCTGGCCAGCAGGCTCACGATATGGTACTGGGCCATGTTGGTGTCCTGATACTCGTCCACCAGGATGTAGCGGAACCGGTCCCGATACTTCTGCAGGATGTCCGGCCGCTTCTCGAACAGCTCTATGGTCTTCAAGAGCAGATCGTCGAAATCGAGAGCGTTGGCCTCCTTGAGCCGCTTTTGATAGAGGGCGAAGGCCTCCGTCACCTGCCGGGGCTGGTAGCTTTGGACCAGGTACTCCTGGGGCCGCAGGGAGTGGTTCTTGGCGTCGGAAAAGATGCCCGCCAGCATGCGCTTGGAGAACACCTTGTCGTTCAGGTTCAAATCCTTGATGATGTGGCCGATGAGGGATTGCTGATCGTCCTCGTCGTAGATGCTGAAGCGCCTGTCGTACCCAAGGGCTTCGATCTCCATGGAAAGAAGCCG
>CACXNN010000166.1 GCA_902768995.1 uncultured Eubacteriales bacterium
GTGCGGAAGGACCCCTACGCCTTCGAGCGCATCGACCATGGGAACGGGGTGTTCTTGAACGCCTTCTCCGCCAACGACCTGGTCTCCACCCTGAAGCTGTACGAGGCCCAGAAAGCGGAGGGGCGGCTCATCCTGATCCTGAACAATCGGCGGGATCGGCCGGCCCGGGCGGAGGACATGAGCCGTCTCGCAGCCCGGCTCCCGGCGGAGGAGATATGGGTGCTGGGGGAGCAGCCCCGGCTTTTGCAGCGGCTGCTAAGGCGGACCTGCCCTCGGGTACCGGTGCGGATATTCGCCGATCCCGGCGAGGTGCCGCTGACGTTTTCCGAAAAAACCGTGCTGCTGTGCGCAGGGAACATCAAGGGCGCGGGAGAAGCGCTGACGCAGCGGATCAGAGACCTGGGGAAGGAGGTGGGATCATGACGGAGAAGATACTGGTGCTGGGCATCGTGTTGAGCATCCTGTTCTACGAATGCACCCGCCTTTCCCCGGGGGGCATCATCGTGCCCGGGTATTTCGCCCTGTGCCTGACCACGCCCCTTCGGATCGGGTACACCCTGGTCCTGGTCCTGCTGACCTGGGCCCTGCTCCAGGGGCTGTCGAACCTGTTTATCCTCTACGGCAAGCGGCGCTTCGCGCTGGCCATCGTGCTCTCCTATCTGTTGAACCTGGCGGTGGTGGCCACGGGCCTGCTGCCCTTCCCCGTAGGCGTCATCGGCCTCATCGTGCCGGGGATCATGGTGCGGGAGATGGAGAAGCAGGGCGTGGGGAAGACCCTGCTGGCCCTGGCCGCGGTCACGGGCATCCTGGCCGCCGTCATGCTGCTCATGGGGGCCCTGTGAGGCGGCGGGAACGGACCAAGTGCATACTGATCCTGGCCATGGTCCTGGTCCTGCTCGCCGGGTGCCTGGGGAGCTTTTGGAGCGTGCGGACCGTCCCCAAGCGCCACTATGAGGCCATGGTCCAGGCCGCAGAGCAGATGGAAAGCTGCATGGCGGAGCTGAAGGCGGAGCGCCTTCGGCGGGGCATCCCCATCGACGAGGGGACGGACCGGTTCGCTACGGGCCTTCTCGGCACGGACTTCACCGCCATCACCACCACCCTGGGGAACCTGGAGGCCAAGCGCACCTCCTGTCAGCCGGACATGGCGGCCCTGGTCTGCGACCTGTATGTCCGGGCCGGGGTGCAGGCGGGGGACCGGGTGGCTATCTGCAGCACCGGCTCCTTCCCGGCTCTGAACCTGGCCGCCCTGTGCGCGGCGGAAGCCCTGGGGGCGGAGCCCGTCATGATCGTGTCCATCGGCGCCTCCACCTACGGGGCCAATATCCCGGCCTTCACGGCCCCGGAGATGCTGTATCACCTGTATGAAGCGGGCCTGGTGGCCACGGCCCCCGCGGGGGTCACCCTGGGCGGGGACGACGACCTGGGCCTCAACATGGGCGCGGTGTTCTTCCCCGACGAAGCGGAGGCGCTGCAGACCGCCCTGGACCGCATGGAAGGGGCGGGGATCGTCGTGACGCAGATCCCCGATCGGCAGGCGAACCTCCGCTGGCGGGAATCGCTCTACGGGGACGTGAGCTGCTTCGTCAGCGTGGGGGGGCACAACATGGCCCTGGGGGACCACGGCGAGGGCTACGGCCTGGGCCAGGGGCTGATCCAAAGGAAGGTGACCGACGGGGAGGACTACCTGATGGGCCACTACCTCGCCTTGGGCGTCCCCTGCGTGGGCCTGCTGAACGTGAAACAGCTCTGCGCGGAATACGGCCTGTCATTTGACCCCGCAGCCCTTGAAAAGGTGGGGCAAAGTCATATATACTATGAGAAAGCGTACCCCAGGGCGCTGCTGCTGGTTGCCCTGGCGCTGACGGCCCTTCTGCTGGCCGCCTGCCGGCGGATCGACACACGAAACCCCGAAACCGACCCATCCCTATGAAAGGAGACGATACCATGAACAAAGCTTTGGCAGAACAGTTTTTGACCCGATACGAGGAGGCCGCCACCCGGCGGGAGAAGGCCCTGGCCCTCTACAACGCCATGGTCGTGTCCATGCCCAAGGAGGCGTTCCCGGCGTTCCTGGGCGACGCCAGCGACGCCTTCCTGGCCTTCATCAAGACCCTGCAGAACGAGGACGCCGACATCTCCACCGCCGTGGCCTACGAGAAGGACGCCCCCTGCAAGCGGTATCTGAACACCCTGTATAAGAAGCTGAAGGCCCTGTGACCCTCTAAACAGCAGGAAACAGGGCCCGCTCCCAAAAATATGATGGGGATCTATCCTTCGAAGCGGTTCCCAAGGGCATCCTACAGGCTGTGATGCCTATCCCTGCCGGTGTCGCTTGCGATACTGGGCGGGGGTGAGGCCCTCCAGGGCGCGGAAGGATTGGATGAAATAGTTGGGCGTGTTGAAGGCCAGGCGCTCGGCGATGTCCCGGACGGATAGAGCGGTGGAGGTCAAAAGGACCTTAGCCCGGGCGATCTTGGCGGCGCGGATGTACTGGGAGACGGACTGACCCGTCTCCTTTTTAAATTTCTCGGTCAGGTAGTATTCCGTGTAGCCCACCAGGACCGCGAGGTCGGCCGTGCGGATGGGCCGATCCAGGCTCATGTCGATATAGTCGCAGACCTTTTGGACCGCGTGGGAACAGGTGGGGTTGGTGCGGACGTGGTGGACCCGGTAGATGAAGTCGTGGTACATGGCG
>CACXNN010000167.1 GCA_902768995.1 uncultured Eubacteriales bacterium
CTCGCTCTTCCACTCCATGGTCACGTCCGTGGCGATATCGAGGCCGTTCTTAGAGAGCAGGTAGGCCAGGGAGTATTCGGGGGTGTTGCCCTTGCCGGTGGCGTAGATGGTCTTGCCCTTGAGATCGGCCACGGTCTGGACGGTCTCGCCGCCCTTCTCCAGGATGTACAGCACGCCCAGGGTGTTCACGGCCAGCATGGTCACGCCGCCGTTGGACTTGTTGTAGAGGACGGAACCGGCGTTCACGGGCAGGGCCAGCATGTCGAGCTCGCCCTTCAACAGCTTGGGGGTCAGCTCGTCGGCGGCGGCCGCCACGGTGGACTCATAGGTATTTTGGGTCAGTCCGGCCTCGCTGTCGCTGAGGAGCTTCACCATGCCCATGGTGGTGGGGCCCTTCAGGCTCCCCAGGCGCATGACGACGGGCTCCGGCGTGGGCTCCGCGGTGGGTTCAGCCGTGGGCTCCGCGGTGGGGGCGACCGTGGGCTTCACCTCGGCCTGAGGGGCTTCTGTGGCCTTCGCCTCCGCCTTCGGGGCTTCGGTGGGGGCGGGCTCGGCGGCCTGCTTGGCGCAGCCGGTGAACAGAGCGGCCAGCATCAGCACGGCCAACAGGAGAGACATATATTTCTTCATTTGGATAGTCCTTCTTTCTGCATCTTCGGATGCAGAGCTATTATAGCCAGTTCCCTCCGTTTAATATGTTGCCACGGCAACAAAGTTACGGCGTGAAGTCCGGGTCCTGGAGGGCCAGGCGGAAGCGCTTGAGGATGTGGACGGCCATGGGCACCGCCGTCAGGAAGGTGATCACGTCCGCGATGGGCTGCGCTAGATACACCCCCCAGATGGCCGGATCGATGACCCGGGGCAGCAGCAGCACGCAGGGGATGAACACCATGCCCTGGCGGGCGATGGCCAGGATCGTGGCCCGGACCGCCTTGCCCGTGGTCTGGAAGAGCATGTTGGACATGGCCACCACCGCCATAAGGGGCAGGGAGCAGCTCTGGCAGCGCATGGCCACCGTGCCCATGCGGATGACCTCCGCATCGTCCCGGAACAGGGACACGATGGGCCCGGCGAAGAGGAAGGTGCAGGTGGAGATGAGGAGCAGGAAGGTGACGCCGATCTTGATGCAGAACAGGTACGCCTCCCGGACCCGGTCGAACTTCCGTGCCCCCCAGTTGTAGCCGCAGACGGGCTGGAACCCCTGGCCGAAGCCCAGCAGGGCGGAGAACACGAAGAACATGACCCGGCTCACCACGGAGAAGGCGGCGATGGCCGCGTCCGCCTGAGAAAGGGGCACCGCCGCGGCCGCCGCGGCGTTGAGGCACAGGGTGGCTACGCTGCCGAAGCCCTGGCGGAGCAGGGAGGGCAGGCCCCCGGCCAGGATGTTCTTGAGGTAGTGGCCGTTGGGGGTCAGGTTCTTCACCTTGATCTTCAGGGTGTCGCTCCGGAGGGTCCCCAGGTACAGCACGCAGAAGCTGAACGCCTGGCTCACCACCGTGGCGGCGGCGGCGCCCATGACGCCCATGTTGAACACGAAGATGAACAGGGGGTCGAGGCCGATGTTCAGCACTGCCCCGGACACGAGACCGATCATGGAGAAGAAGGCGTTGCCCTGGAAGCGCATCTGGTTGTTCAATACGCAGGAGGAGAGGACGAAGGGCGCGCCGAACAGCAGCGTCGTATAGTAGGCCCGGGCGTGGTCCACAGTCTCCTGGGCCACCCGCCCGGGGTCCGCCCCCAACACCCGCAGCACGGGGGTGGAAAAGACCTGCCCCAGGCCGAAGATCAGGGCGCCCATGCCCAAGGCGCAGAAGAAGCCCGTGGCGGCCATGCGCTCCGCGTCCTCGATCCTGTTGGCCCCCAGGGCCCGGGACACGTAGTTGCCGGAGCCCTGGCCGAAGAAGAAGCCGAAGGCCTGCATGACGGTCATCAGGGGGAAGATCAGGCCCACGCCCGCCGTGGCGAAGGTGCCGATGCGGCCCACGAAGAAGGTGTCCGCCATGTTGTACAGGGAGGAGATCAGCATGGAGGCGATGGTGGGGCCCGCCAGGCGAAGGACCAGCTTCTTCACCGGCTGGGTGGTCATGCGCGTGAACTTGTCGGCCCGGGCGTCCATGGGGTCATTCCTCCTTTACGGGGTCCATCCAGTGGGAGTAGCGGTAGTAGAGAAAGAATATGCCGGCGCTGATGGTCCAGGTCAAGGGGTAGGCCCAGAACAGGAGCCGGATGTCGTGGCAGAGGCGCATGGCCACGGTGATGTAGGTGATGCGGAGCACGCACCAGATCCCCAGCATGACCAGCATGGGCACGGTGGCCTTGCCCGCGCCCCGGCAGATGCCCGCCACGGTGTGGGAGAAGGCCAGCATGCAAAAGAACAGGGATTCGATCCGGCACTGCTTCTGGCCGATGGCCAAAACCGCCGGGTCGCTGTTGAACAGGGAGATGAGCTGGGGCCCGAAGAAGAACACCACCACGCCGATGCACTCCGCCGCCAGCACCGAGGCGAGCAGGCCGAAGCGGCAGCCCGCCTTCACCCGGTCCAGCTTCCCCGCCCCCATGTTCTGGCCGATGAAGGTGGTGAGGGCCAGGGAGAAGCAGGTGATGGGCAGGAACACGAAGCCCTCCACCTTGGCGTAGGAGCCGCAGGCGGCCATGGCGTCGGCGCCGAAGGAGTTGATGTTCTTCTGGCCTGGAGCACGGGCCCGTCGATCCGCAGCTCCCGGGCCTTCAGGGTGTAGATCTGGTCCTTCTCCAGCAGGTGGATGAGGCACAGCAGGGCGCTGATCCCCTGGGAAAGGCCCGTGGCGATGGCCGCCGCGGCCACCCCGCCCTTCAGCAGGCCCACGAAGATCAGGTCCAATATCACGTTCAGCACCGAGGAGAAGATGAGATAGTAGAGGGGCCGCCGGCTGTCCCCCAGGGCCGTCAGGATGCCCTTGAGGGCGTTGTACATGACGATGGCCGCCGCCCCGGCGAAGTACCAGCGGAAGTAGGCCTCCGACTGGGGCAGGACGCTGGGGTCCGTGCCCATCCAGCGCAGGATGTAGGGGGTCAGCAGCACCCCCACCCCGGAGAGGAACAGGCCGCAGAGGAGGCTGAAGAGCACGTTGGTGTGGATGGCCTTGCGGACCCGGTCCCGATCCTGGGCCCCGAAGTACCGGGAGATCACCACCCCCGCGCCGGTGGCCGCCCCGTTGAAGAAGCCGATGAACAGGTGGATCAAAGGCCCCGAGGAGCTGACGGCGGCCAGGGCCTCCTTGCCCAGGAAGTTGCCCACGATGACGGCGTCGGCGGAGTTGTAGAGCTGCTGGAAGAGCTGGCTCAAAAATAGCGGCGCCGCAAAGGAAAGCAGCACCCTTTTGATGCCGCCCTCCGTCAGGTCCCGCGTCTTGGCCGCCATGCCTGCCTCCTGAAAAAATGCCCCTGATCCCAAGTGGTCAGGGGCGCT
>CACXNN010000168.1 GCA_902768995.1 uncultured Eubacteriales bacterium
TCCACGTCCGAAAGGTAGCCGCTGCCGTTGGGGTGGGTGTGGATGCAGCGGACGCCGCAAAGCCGGTCCACGTTCCGGACCAGGCGCATCTCGGGCATGGACACGGTGCGGTCGTCGCCGATGGACACGTCCTTGATGAGGCCCGCCCGGGAGATGTACACGCTGATCTCCCGGTTGATCCGGCCCGTGAAGGCGCACAGGGCTTCCAGCAGCTCCCGGGAGGCGAAGGTGCCCGCGGGCTGGTCCATGTCGTAGAGGGTCTTCATTTCGTCCAGCAGCACGTCGCGGATGCCGCTGATATTTCCGTTGATCTTCTGTTCCATGGGAGAAAGTATACCATCCTTCCCTCAGGATGTAAAGGAAACCGGTTGTCTAATTCCCAAAACCTGCTATAATACAGATAGTATTTTTTGACGGAGGCATTTTTATGAAACAGGATATCCAGGCGTTGATGGACTTTTTGACCCGGTCCGTGTCCCCCTACCACGGGGTGGCGGAGGTGCTGCGCATACTGAAGGAGGAGGGCTTCGAGGAGCTGCCCCTCACCGGCGACTGGCAGCTGGTCCCCGGCGGCAAGTACCGGATCGACTGCCGTGGCACCATGGCCGTGGCCTTCACCGTGGGCGAGAGCTTCGCGCCCCAGGACGGGTTCCGGGTGGCGGCCAACCATATGGACTGGCCCTGCTTCTACATCAAGCCGGACCCGGAGCAGGTGGCGGCCGGGTGTCTCAAGCTGAGTGTGGAGCCCTACGGCGGCCTCATCCACAGCACCTGGATGGATCGGCCCCTGTCCTGCGCGGGTCTCGTGACCCTGAAGGGCGAAACGGCCATGGCGCCGGAGCGGCGGCTGTTCGACTTCGGCCGGCCCCTGTTCACCATCCCCAACCTGGCCATCCACATGAACCGGGAGGTCAACAAGGGCGTGGCTCTCGACCCCGCCAAGGACCTGCTGCCCCTCGCCGCCACCGTGGAGAAGGAGTTCAACAAGAACGGCTTCTTCCTCGGGAAGGTGGCCGAGGCCATGGGCGTGGCTGTGGAGGACATCCTGTCCTTCGACCTGGTGCTCTACAACGCCGAAGCGCCCCAGCTGGTGGGCTTTGACGGGGAGCTCCTCTCCGCGCCTCGGCTCGACAATCTGACCTCCGCCTTCGCCTGCCTCGCCGGCATCACCGGCCCCCAGCGGAAGGCGGGCGTGAACATCGCCGCCTTCTTCGACAACGAGGAGGTGGGGAGCCGCACCAAGACCGGCGCCGACAGCGACACCCTGACCTTCATCACCGAGAAGATCGCCTGGGCCCTGGGCCTCGACCGAGCCGGGTATCTCAACGCCCTGCTCTCCGGGTTCCTGCTGAGCTGCGACGTGGCCCACGCCCTGCACCCCAACAAGATGGAGATGTACGACAACGGGGTCTGCGCCCTCCTGAACAGGGGCGTCACCGTCAAGATGAACTACGCCCAGAAGTACGCCACGGACGCCGTGGGCGTGGGCATCGTGGAGGGCCTCTGCAAGGCCAAGGGCATCCCCTTCCAGCAGTTCATGAACAAGGCGGGCAGCGCCGGCGGCGGCACCCTGGGCAAGTTCACGGCCACCAATCTTTCCATGCGGTCCGCGGACATCGGCGTGCCGATCCTCGCCATGCACTCCAGCCGGGAGCTCATGGGCGCCAAGGACCAGCAGACCATGAACGACCTGGTCAGCGCCTTCTTCGCGGAAGCGTGAGTATGGACCAGCAGCGGTTCGTGGACAACCTGAAGCGCCGGGGGTATGGTGTCACCGTTTTCGACACGGGGGCCCAGGCCGCGGCGTACCTGAACGAGGCCATCGACGGGAGGACCGTGGGGTTCGGGGATTCGGAGACCATGCTGTCCATGGGGCTCTACGACCTGCTCTCCACCCACAACCGATGCTTCGATCCCATGCACCGGCCTGAGGGCGAGACCTTTCGGGAGACCGCCCGGAAGACGCTGCTGACGGACGTGTTCTTGACCTCCCTCAACGCCATGAGCGAGACCGGGGAGCTGGTGAACATCGACGGCACGGGGAACCGGGTGGCCGGGTCCCTGTTCGGCCACGAGAAGGTGTACTTCGTGGTGAGCCTCTCTAAGCTCTGCCCCACTCTGGACGACGCCATCTTCCGGGCCCGGAACGTGGCTGCGCCCAAGAACGCCGCCCGGCACGGGTTCGCGAACCCCTGTGTCCTCAAGGGCGATCGGTGCTACGACTGCTCCGCCCGTGACCGCATCTGCAACGCCCTGGTGGTCCACTATCGGAAGATGCGGGGGATCGAGATGGAAGTGGTGCTGATACGGGAGGCGCTGGGGTTATGACCTTTGTTCTGCACCTTTTTTCTCTTCAGTGAAGAAAAAAAGGTGCCCAAAAAAGAGAAGCACAAGAAAAGAGTATGGCTATCGTTGGGATGCCATACTCTTTCTTTGTGTTTTTATTCTGCCGGGTAGGCCACCAGGGAGGAGGCTTCCAGCACGTTGCGGATGGGGACGAGGCGAAGGCCCGGCAGGTCCCCTCGGACCCCCTCGGGCACGAGGACGCTGGTGTAGCCCAGGCGCAAACACTCCTTCAGGCGGGCGTTCATCTGGCCCACGGGCCGCACGTCGCCGGTGAGGCCCACCTCGCCGATGGCCGCCGTAGCAGGCTCCCCGCCACGCTGAGGTAGGCGTCCTTGTCCGACAGCCGGAGGCCCGCCCGGCGCTCCAGGACCGCCAGGAGCATGTTGAACCTCGGCACGTCCATGCCCACGGCGGTCCGCCGGGGGGACCCGTACACCGAGGGGCACAGCAGGGCCTGGACCTCCGCCAGCAGGGGCCTCGACCCCTCCAGCACGCAGCCCACCGCGCAGCCCGGAGCCGTCCGGGCCGCGGACAGAAACAGGCCGCTGGGGTCCGGCACGGGCGCCATGCCCTTGTCCGTCATCTCGAAGACCCCCAGCTCGTTGGTGGAGCCGAACCGGTTCTTTTCGGACCGCAGGAGCCTGAGCCCCTCCTGCCGGTCCCCTTCGAAGTAGAGCACCGTGTCCACGATGTGCTCCAGCACCTTGGGCCCGGCCAGGGCCCCCTCCTTGGTCACGTGGCCCACCAGGAACACGGGCGTGCCGCTTTCCTTGGCGTAGCGGGTGAACTTGGCCGCGGAGCCCCGGATCTGGGTGACGCTGCCCGGGGACGAGGGGGCATCCTCGGTGAACATGGTCTGGATGGAGTCCACGATGAGGAAGGATACCTTCCGGCTCTCGGCCTCGGCCAGGATGGATTCCACGGAATTCTCGCACAGCAGCAGCACCTCCCCGCCGAGGCCCAGCCGGTCCGCCCGGAGGCGGATCTGATGGCGGCTCTCCTCCCCGGAGGCGTAGAGCACGGGCCCCACCTTGGAGAGGTGGTCGGCGCATTGCAGCAGGAGCGTAGACTTGCCGATGCCGGGGCTGCCGCCGATGAGCACGGTCATGCCCGAGGTGAGGCCGCCGCCCAGCACGCGATCGAGCTCGCCTATGCCCGTAGAGGTGCGCTGCCCCGCCTGGGCGGACACGTCCTTCAACGGCACCGCCTTGCTGGGGGCGGACGGAGCCTTCAAGCTCACCCGCTCCTCCTCCACGATGGTGTTCCAGCTGCCGCACTGGGGGCAGCGGCCCAGCCAGCGAGGGGTCTCGTAGCCGCACTCCCCGCAAACGAAAACGCTCTTTTGCTTCATGGCTCCTCCGTTTCAGCAAGGTCCGCTGAAAAATCGTTCAGATGCATATACTCGATGATGTCCCGATCCCGCCAGGTCACGTCCATCCAGATGGCGAAGTCCCCCCCGCCCCCCAGGAACATGGCGCTCTCGCTGGGCCGGGTCAGGTTGAAGGTGGCCCCGTCGTCCAGGAAGTAGACGTAGACCCGGTCCAGCGTGCCGTAGACCAGGGCCCCGTCCGCCAGGGCGAAGTCCGCCACGCCCTGGGCCGCGGTCACCAACTGGCCCCGCTCGTCCACATAGACCAGGGCGCTGTCCTCCCCGTGGAAGCCGGTCAAGAAGGCGGTGATCCGCCCGTCGGTCTTGGGGTCGTGGACGGTGCTGCCGAAGTGGTCCACCCGGCTCTCGCCGGTAACCAGGTCCATGGTCTTCATGGCCCCGGAACCGGTGACGTACACCAGCTTCCCGCCCCCCGCCGACACGGCGGAAACGCCCGCGTCCGTGTTCTCGAAGATCTCCAATGTCACACTTTCGCCGGTGTTGAGATCGCAGCCGAAGAGCTTGTCCCGGCTGGTGCCCGTGCGCTCGATCCAGAAGACGGTGTCCTCCCACAGGGCCAGGGCAGGCAGG